>JAIBAD010000013.1 GCA_019695395.1 Alphaproteobacteria bacterium | reverse complement strand
ATCATGAAATTTAGCAATTGAATCAGTTAAGACGTTACCATTAAGGACGGTTAAGTTTAATAATTTCCTTGATTTATATAAGCCTGGTACAAAATAAAATGGGTTTTATATCCAATAATCTGACATAAAACCCATCAATATATAAAAGAAGAAACTTGCTATTTAATTGTTAAAACCAATCATCTTCATAACTTGCACGGTGATTAGGATCACAACGGCAACCATGCACACGTATGCCATTAACAACATAGCTGCGTAGACCATCAACAATAAGGTTATAAACCGTATGCTCACCTTCCATCATTTGGACAGAGCTAATTCTAATAATCGATCCAGCTTGCCCGACAAGCCGATCTGTTGGTGTCAAATCTTTTAGTGCCTTATAACGCACAGGTAAATCTTCCATCATAGGATCTGTTTTATTAGGTCCTACAAGAAAGGGATGATTTCCTGTGCCCCAAACAACCCGGTTATCTTCGGTTCGTAATTCGTAAACAGTTTGCCCTTCTCTAATAACAATTTCATTAATCTTGCGACTTACTGTACGGTCAGCAATACCACGGAAAGCTGAAACAAGATCACCAACGGCAAGCTGTTCTATTGATTTTCGATTTCCATCATTCAATGTTACTAATGTCCCAGCAGAGAAACATGCACCTTCGGAACATATAATAGTTGATAAATTATTATTTCTATGTCTCATCCCTATACCATTTCAATTAATTTATTTATTGGAAGTTGTTATTAAATAAACTTAAATGATTAATTTATTATTAATAATATATCTCAAAATTGTTAAACAGAGTAAAAAGTTTTAAATATCTAAATATAATTCAATTTGTGTAATTATCCTTCCTTTATTCATATTAAAGTATATAAAATAGAATTAAATTTAAATAAGCACAAGAATTGCCCATAAAATAAATAATAATAAAATAGCAATAAATATTGATTTATAATAATTTCCAATACGTTTAAAAATTACTTTGTATCTACCGTTCATACCAAATTTCCAAATATTTATAAAAATTAATTTTGTTTTTTAATTTATATTTAATAAATATTTAATTATTATTTTTTATAAAAAAATAAAATATCCATTAATTTTTTAAAGTTTAAATTATTCAAATATATTGTTTTTGGAAATTTTAAATTAAACAAATCATTTATATATTAAAAAGTAGTTTTTAATAATATAAAAATATGTTTTTATCGCATTTTTTAAAATCTAATTATTTTTAACATGTATCCACCTAATATATTCATTGAACGAATGATATATATAAATATATTTTCAAGATTTTAAATATCATATAAGCAACAGGGGTAGAATTTATCATGTAGAATAAGGATATAATAAAAGAATGATCCGTGAAACAGAACGCCTGATCCAAGCTCAACTAGAAGCTTATAACAGACGTGACTTAAATGCCTTTATAGAATGCTATGCGGATACTATTGAACTTATCTATCTTTCTACCAACGTTATATTTTGTAAAGGTATAGCAGAGCTTCATGAAATTTACAAAAAAATATTTAAAGAACATCCTTTGCTTTATTGCCGTTTAACGCAACGTATGATTTGTGGTGATTATGTTATAGATGAAGAACAAATTTCTGGTTTAGTTGATAAAAAACTTGTTCATACGATAGCTACATATCAGATAAAACACGGATTAATTCAAAAAGTATGGTTCATTAAAAATTAAACCTTTTTTAAAATAAAAAACCTTATTATTTGAATTTTAGGTTATTTATAATTTCCACTACTCACAGGTACCTCTGTTTTAAGAGGTTCTTCCACCTTCTTTTTAGATTGAGATGGGATTGTTTGTTTAATTGTAGATTGTGGGGCTTGAGTTGAAGGAGAATTCAAACTGACCCGGCAATTAACTTGATCTACAATACCTTGGTTAATTGTAATACCATCTTGAAGCGTTTGAATATAAGCTTCATATTCTGCTTTGCTTTTACCGGATTCATTATAAAGATCAGCTATTTGGTCTTTGTCTAGTAAAGTTTGATTATATTCATCAATATTGTTTTTTGTTACTTCAAGTAATTTTTCTAAGCCATCTCGTTCAATCATTAAATCAATTGGGGTGGTTAATGTTTTTTCAGGCTCACCTTCACCTAATACATTACGTGCTACGTCCGGGGGGGTAATAAGATTATTACGCAAGTAAGTTAAATCTTTTTGACAAACAGGTTTATGTGACGATGTAGAGAAATTAAAAAAATCACTTGAACAAGATCCTAAAATCAGACTTATGCCAATAAATAAAAATTGATAGTTATTTTTAATTTTATAATACATCAAAAATTTTCTTTCTTTTGCTTTTAATATCTTCATAAAAAATAATAACTAAATATTCTTTAATAATTATTAAGACAATGAGCCCCATAATCCAATATCAGGATAATAAAGTTGATTGTTTTTTAAAATTAAACCAGGGTCACGATCATAAGCTAGCAAAAGTGGACCATCAAGGTCAACCCAATCTGCATTTTGGGCCAAAAACATTGCTGGCGCCATGGCAAGAGATGTTCCCACCATACAACCTACCATAATTTTAAACCCTCGTGTTCTGGATTCATTTAACATGGATAAAGCTTCTGTTAATCCACCTGTTTTATCTAATTTAATATTAACTGCCTGATATTTATTTTTTAAAGACGGCAAATAAGATCTATCATGACAACTTTCATCAGCACATAAAATAATTGGAAAATTATAATTTGAAATTTGTTGGTCTTGTTTTGCCGGTAATGGTTGTTCTATTAATTCAATACCAATCTTAATAAGAGCAGGCATATAAGATTGTAGCTGATCGAAAGTCCATGATTCATTAGGGTCTATAATTAAACGCGCATTCGGAGCATTTTTTCTAATTTCCAATAATCGTTCAATATCTTGCTGACCAGATAGTTTAATTTTTAACAATGGTTTATCTGCATGAAGGGATGCAGCTTTGCCCATTTCTTCTGGTGTGCCTAAACTTATGGTGTAAGTTGATGTTATGGGATGCAACGGCTCACATCCTAATTTTTGACCTACACTTGTATTATTTTGCTTGGCTTCCAAATCCCATAATGCACAATCTAGGGCATTTCTTGCTGCGCCTGCGGGTAATAATGACTGTAAGTCTTGGCGGGTTATTCCATGTTCAATAAAATATCTTGTTGTTTCAATTTGGGCAATAACACTTTCAACGGTCTCTTGATAACGTGGATAGGGTACACATTCACCTCTACCTTTTTTATCTTCTACATTAATTTCTACTAACACAATTTCTGCTGAAGTTTTACTTCCTCTAGAAATTGAAAATTTTCCAGAAATCGGCCAAGATTCATGTTTAATAACTAGTTGTCTTTTCATGCTAAAATTGCATCAACTAAAACACTTACACCTGTACGTACCGGATCTACCACAGGAAGTTTATAGCGATTTTTATATTCGGCAATGACATTTTGTGCTTCATCTACAGAATAAGTAGACGTATTTAAGCTAAGTCCAACACAACGAACAGATGAATTTGTTAAAGAGCCAGCATTCAAATTAGCTTCTATACAGCGATCTAAATCAGGCAAAGAGTAATGAGGCAATCCCCGCATATGCGGTCTGCTTGGATCATGACACATTACCAACATATCTGCCTGGGCACCGTGAAGTAATCCCAAACTTACCCCCGCATAAGAAGGATGAAATAGTGATCCTTGTCCTTCGATAATATCCCAATGGTTCGGATTATTATCAGGTGTAATATGTTCAACAGCACCAGAAATAAAATCTGCAACAACGGCATCAATTGAAACACCTGAACCTGCAATAAAAATACCCGTTTGACCCGTCGCACGAAAATCCACATGTATACCTCTTAATTTCATTTCTTTTTCGCATGCCAAAGCTGTATACATTTTTCCAATTGAACAATCGCTACCTACAGTTAATAGTCTTTTACCTGTACGCTTTTTGCCCGTCCCAACATTAAAATCTTGGTTAGGGTGACGTACATCAAAAAGTTTCCTCCCATATCTTTCTGAGGCCAATTTCAATTCAGGATAATCTGTTAATTTTTGATGTAACCCACTGGCTAAATCAAAACCTTTTTCCAAAGCTTGCAAAAGAACAGGTATCCAATGGGGTGAAAATACCCCTCCCCTATTAGCCACCCCAATAATGACAGTTTTCACTCCTGCATCTAAGGCTTGGTCTAATGTCATTTCCGGCAAAGGAAGATCGGCTTTACAATGTGGTAGGCGAAGTTTACCAAGACACCATTCTGGCCGCCAATCAACAATACCTTGGGCAGTTTTGGCTGATAATTGATCAGCAACATCACCTAAAAACATAAGATAAGGATGTTGAATTTTCTTTTCCATTATTATTTCTCTTTATAATTTAAATTTAAATGACTATAAAAATAATTGTTTGATATGTCAAAAATACACGGGTAGTAATAATAATCATAAAATTAATATTTTAGTATATAGATTCGGACATTAAAATGCCTTCATTTGATATTGTTTCTAAAACCAATGTAACAGAAGTTGATAATGCTATTCAAGGCATAGAACGAGAAATTAGCACACGTTTTGATTTTAAAGGTAGCCATTGCTCAATTGAAAGAAATGATAATAGTCTGACAATTATTGCTGATGATGATCTTAAATTAAAGCAAATGCATGAATTGTTAAAAACATACATAACAAGAAGAAAGCTTGATATCCTGGCGCTTGATTTTCAAACACCCGAAAAAGCATCTGGTAATACCCTGCGCCAAACAGTTACAATTAAACAAGGTATTGATCACGCAATTGGTAAAGAAATCATCAAATCTATTAAAGATAGCAAAATGAAAGTACAGGTTAGCCTGCAAGGTGATGAATTGCGGGTCACCGGGAAAAAACGAGATGATCTCCAACTTGTGATTGCTCTTATCAAACAGCTTGATATAAAATTACCTCTCCAATATGTTAATTTCCGCGACTAGGAATAAGTTTTATGCCTCCACAAAAAAATCCATTACGTTTGAACCCTTTGCAGCTTAAAACACTTGCTTTATTTCAAATTTTGGCTGGCACTGAAGGTCATTATCAAAAAACTGATGATAGCCAAAATATTTTAATCCACAATATTCCCCATCCCCATGGCGATCATTTCCATATTGGTGAATTTGTTGTATCAAGCCAGGACGCATCTGGTTTATCCAATATTTCTGTTTGGGTTGCGCTAGAAAGAAAAGGTTTTATTCAATCTATGTTTCCTGAGGCAGCTATATTATCACCATTAGCTCTAGACTACGATACAGGTATACGCCAACAAATTCTACATCATTCCCACCATTAACATTATTAGCATTATTTATATTGGTATATATGAAAAAAAGGTCAGGCGGTCAGATTTTAGTTGATCATTTAAAAATACATGGCGTTGATCATGTATTTTGTGTACCTGGTGAAAGCTATTTAGCAGCATTAGATGCTTTTTACGATAACCAAGATTCAATAAAATTGATTGTATGCCGCCAAGAAGGTGGCGCTGCCTATATGGCAGAATCTTATGGTAAATTAACTGGCAAACCAGGTATATGTTTTGTGACCCGAGGCCCTGGTGCAACAAACGCGTCAGTTGGGGTTCATACAGCCTTTCAAGATTCAACACCCATGATTTTATTTATAGGTCAAGTTGCGCGCAATCAAATTGATCGTGAAGCTTTTCAAGAAATTGATTTTAAACGAATGTTTGCGCCTATAGCTAAATGGGTTGTTCAAATAGATCAAACATCTAGAATACCAGAATTGATTAGCCAAGCCTTTCATCGTGCCGTTAATGGTAGACCAGGACCTGTTGTTGTTGTTTTACCAGAAGACATGTTAGCAGAGGAAGTAACTGTTTCAGATAGTAACTCCTACAGGCTTGTACAAATTGCACCTGCTGAAAAAGATTTGATGACTTTACATATGATGCTTGGTAAGGCAGAAAAGCCTTTTGTTATTGTGGGTGGCAGTGGTTGGAATAAACAATCTGTTTTTAATCTTCAAACTTTTATTGAAAAATTTAAATTACCTATTGGTGCTTCTTTTAGAAGGCAAGATTTATATGATAATCGTCTTCTTTATTATGCAGGTGATGTTGGTATTGGTATTAACCCAAAACTTAAAGAAACAATTCAAAACAGTGATTTACTTTTAGTTATTGGGGCGCGCTTAGGCGAAATGGCCACCAGTGGTTATAGTCTTATCAATATACCATGTCCCAAACAAAAATTAATCCACATTCATCTTGATAGCCAAGAATTAGGTCGCGTTTACCAAACAGATCTTTCTATTAATTCAGGCATGTTAGAATTTACAGAAGCAATTTTAAAATTACCTTCTTTACCATCAATAAAATGGACAGAGTGGACAAGCACAATAAATAATAATTACAAGAAAATATTTCAACCTTTTACTATTCCTGGTTCTTTGCAAATGCCAAAAATTATGGAATATTTACGTAATCATTTATATGATGATGCCATTATCACTAATGGTGCTGGCAATTATACAGCGTGGCCCAATCGTTATTATCAATATAAAAGTTTTCGTACGCAATTAGGTCCAACCAACGGATCTATGGGATATAGCCTACCTGCTGCTGTTGCAGCAAAAATTATTTATCCTAACAAACAAGTTATTTCATTTAATGGTGATGGTTGTTTTCTTATGAATGGTCAAGAACTTTCGACAGCCGTAAGATATAAAGCCAATATTATTATTATTGTTATTAACAATGGTATGTATGGAACTATCCGTATGCACCAAGAACGTGAATATCCATCAAGGGTAAGTGGTACAGACCTTATAAATCCAAACTTTGCAGAACTTGCCAATGCATATGGAGCAAAAGGGTTCACTATTCATACAGCTGAAGAATTTATTCAAATATTTGAACAAAATTCACAACCCAAAACCCCTGTTCTTTTTGAATTAAAAATAGATCCAGAAGCTTTAACCCCTATATCCAGTTTAAGCCAGATACGTCAACAAGCACAAAAAACAAATTAAATATAATTTTATACTTATTGATTATCATTATTTTCAATTGGATTTATTTTAGGTGTAGGTTCATTAGATTCTTTGGATAAATTTAATGCTTTTTGGCAAATTTGCGGCGGTGTTGCTTCCAAAGATTTTAATTCTCCTGATTGAATACCAAGTGTGGCTAAAATACCTTCCATACCAAGGGCTGCACCTTTAACCACCTTTCCAGCTAAATCAATTGGTGTTCTGACAGGATCGGGAAATATCTCAGGTTTAGAAAGGGGACCCGCAACATTCATAGGAATTGCGACATTCATTAATATGGCTTTTTTTGACGAAGATTCTATATGCATATTAATTTGCTCTTTAGGTAAATTAATATGGCCATTTGCTATTATAATAATCGTATCTGTATCAAAAGCTATTGCTTTTGTTTGAATAAGCCCCTTCGTAACATCAAAATGACCTGCTATACAATTGATAGGTGATGTTTCAGATTCACCTGTTACAGCTAATTTAATTAAATCTTCAAGCAGTATTTTTAAAAAAGCATTTTGAATATCACCTTTATCAATATACAAATTTATATTACCATCAAGTGCAGATAAAATTGATTTTGCTGTATTACCTTCACCTTTAAGATTTGCTTTAATATTTAACCACCCATTTCTAAGCAAATCTGGAGTTTGAATAAGTTCTGACAAGAAACTGGTATTAATATTCTCAACATCCAAACCATAGGTTAAAAATGCTTTAGATCTCTTTTCTTCTAAAGATAAATTCATATCTATATGACCTTTATCTGCATAAATTTTTAAGGGATGAACCCGTAAATGACCATTAGAAAGATTAATAATGGCTTCAACATCTTTAAATTTTTGAGATGAGTATAAAATTTGGTTGATAAAAAGTTGAATTTTTGTATCTATAGTTGTCAAAAAGCTAAAATTTATGGGGTCATCAGGAATGATTTCTTGGAGTGAAGTAACAGGTTGTAGTTTATTTTCTTTTGATTTTTTAGCTATAATTTTATTTAAATCAATTTTTGTAACTTTAATTTCACCTTCAATTTTTGGTTTTGTATCTTGATTAAGTATAGCTATTTTCCCTAGCAAATTCATATCATCTAAATGAATTTCAAACGGGTTCAAATTAAGAACCCCGTTAGAGTCAGAAAGCTTTACCTTTATATCAATAGGCATCGGTTGCATATTTTCAATAGATGCTAAGGATAAAAGATCATTTAGATTATTGGCATGTACAGATAGATTTATATCCACACCATTAAATAACTGGGGATTATTAATGGTTCCATTAATTTTAATTTCTGTTTTATTAATAAAACTTTTTATATCAATTTCAACTAACTTATTTTCTACAAAGGAACTAAGAGGTCCAATGGTACCGATAATTGTAATTGGAATTTTATTAATATTTAATTCTAAATCCAAGTTAACTGGTGATGTCGTATTAGGTGAATATCCTATAATTTTTTTAACATATATACTTTCTTCTTTTTTATTTACATTATCTTTATAGGTAAGTTTCAAATCTTGAATATCTATTTTTTCGATAGCAAAAGTAAAATTTGATTTTTCATTTTCCGGGGCATTTGATATATCTTCTTTTTTAAAATCAAAATCCCAGTTTTTTTGACCTTTAGAATTTTTTTCAAAAAGAACATTTGACTTATTCAAAATAAGACTATTAATTACGATCTGTTTGTGAATTAAAGGCAATAGATTTAATTTTAATCTAAATAAATTTATTGAAGCCATTTCACTTGAGCTAAAATCTGATGGATTTAATAATTTTACATTATGTATTTCAATCGTAGGTGATAAAGACAAAACCCATTCAATTTCTCCCTCAATAATAAGATCTCGTCCTGTTTGTTTTTTTATCTCATCTTGAACAAAAGTGCGAACTTGTTCCATATTGATGCTATATAAAAAAACAAATACCCCACCAACCATCATTATTATGATGATAAAGAAAATCAACAAAACCCACTTAAAACGCATACCATATTGCCTATATAATCTATTTATTACTAGATTAGTGTAGGCAATATAAAGATACTATTTTTGTTTTTATATTTTAGATTAAAAACAAACTTACAATTTCATAAATAAAATAAAAAATTAATAAAAATATAAAAATTTACTTAGCTTGCGATAGGTTAAAAAAATAAACCGCATGATTAAAATCATTTTTTTTATTTTCTATTGATTTTGCAAATTCAAAATCAGCACCCCATTTTTCTTGTTGATAGTTTTCATCTAATAAAGCCAAATCAAATGCTTGTTCTGGTGTTATAAATTTTTTACATAAAGCTAACGATAAAATAACAGAACCACAATTTCTAACCATCAATAAAAAAGCAATTAATTGATAATTATTATACTGTTCCAAATATTTTTTTATAATTGTTTCATTTTCCTTTGAAAATGAAACTGGCATAATATCGTATACAATATTAAATTTTACTTCAAAACTTTCTTCAACCCAATTTAAAACAGGTTGCCACAACTGATTTTGTTTTAGGGCAAGATCTTTAGGCTTTAAAACCCGGTAACAAAGCAAATCTGTTCTAGCATAAGAAATGATATCATTTATGTATTCATTTCTTTTTAAATCACCATAATCAAGTACAGTATAAACAAATTGCGTGATGGGCATAGAGATAAAATTTATTGTATCTTTTTGCTTCGTCCATTCTTGAACCAAAACTTCACCCATATTTAACGATGGAACACATACAATATTATTTTTAGGGCTTTTTAAGTTTTTATGATCAGCTTGAATAACAAAACCATTGTCTGTTCGAATATAGGCAATAGTTTGATAAAAACGTTTCATTGAAAAAGGCCTTTTATACCCTCACCAATGTCTTCAAGTGTTTTACCTGTATTATCAATAATATTATCTACAGGATTAATTGAACTATTTGGTTGAGGTTGCGAATTTTTTGTCATAGCCAAAGCTTGATTACAAACGGCATTAGGATTTTGATTAAGATTAGCCGCAGCATTTGGATTAAACCCAAGAATAGATAAAGCCCCACCCACACCACCTGTTACACCTTTGATCACTTTTCCAGCTACATCAGTTGCTGTGCGCAAAGGATCAGGTAAAACTGTAGGGCTAGATAACGTACCTGTTATATTCATAGGTACTGCCAATGCTGCTAATGTTGCAGTTTTGGGTGATGATTCAACATGCATAGATAATTTTTCTGTTGCTAAATTAACTTGACCATTTGCTACAATAATCGCACTTGGTGTATCAATAACAGCTGCCTTTGTCTCGGCAATACCTTGGGTAAAATCAATATGGCTTGCTGCGCAATTTAATGTAGAGCTTTCTGAATTACCCGATGAAATTAGTTTAATCAAATCTGCCAATATTATTCTTAAAAAATTGTTATTCATAGATCCTTTATCAATATAAAAATTTAAATAACCATTTGATGAAGCCAGTATATTTTTTACAGAATTACCCTGCCCTTTAAGATTTGACTTAATAGTAATTTTTCCATCTTTAAGCAAACCAGGTGAATGAATAAGCTCAGAGAAAAAATGGCTATCAATATTACTTGTATTTAGAACAAGAGAGAGATTTGGTTGGTTTTTGCTCTCCAAAACTAAATTGGCATCAATCGTCCCATTTCCAGCATTTGTTTTAAAAGGATTAAGAACAAGCCTGCCATTATTTAAATTAACACCTGCAGATATATTTTTAAATTCCTGGGAAGAATAAATAAATTGGCCAATAGCTAATTGCAATTCTGCATCAATAGATGAGAGAGCGCTAAAATCAATTGGATCATTAGGAATAACATTACCTTTTGATTCAGATGATTTAGCAGAAATATCACTTGATGCATTGCTTTTAGAAAGAACTTTATCTAAATCCAATTTTGATATTTGTAGCCCACCCTTAATTTTTGATCTTATTTCTTCTTTTAAAAACATTAATTTACCTGTGACATCCATATCATCCAGGCGAATTTTTAATGGGTCAAAATTATAGGTCCCACTTGGATCAGAAAAAGTGGTTTTAATGTCAAAAGGTACATTTTGGATATTTTTAATTGATGCTAATGACGCAAGATCATTCAAATTATCACCACTAATTTCTACATTAGCATTAATACCTTGAAACAATTTAAGGTTGGCAATCTTTCCATCAACAATAACTTTGGTGTTATTAATAGCACCATCTAAATTGATTTCAATTGGCTTTGCCTCAATGATTGAATTAATTGATCCAACTTTACCATTTAATACGACTGGTATATCATTAATATTAGATTCTAAGCTAAGCTCGACAGGTGAAAGATTATTCTGAGCTTTAGCCGTAAGTTTTTTGATAAATACATTTTGTTCTTTCTTGGCAACAGCATCTTTATAAACAAAACTTAAATTTTGGATATCAACCTTTTCAATCGTTGGAACACGAATAGGTGCATCCTCTTTCAAGGTAATTTCTGGTGTTACTCCATTATTAGGTTTAGATTCAGAAGTTGCAAAAGACCAATTTCCTTGACCTTGTGTATTTTTTTCTAAAAATATATTTACTTTATCTAACGTAAAACTATTAATCACTATTTCTTTATGTAAAAGGGGTAACAAATCAAGGTTAAGTTCAAAAAGTTCTATAATGGCCATTTCTTTTTGACTAAAACCAGCAGGATTAGATAAACTTACATTATGAACTACAATTGTCGGGGAAAGTGAAAACGCCCATTCTATATCACCTTGAATAATAAGATCGCGTCCAGTTTGTTTTTTAACTTCATCCTGGATAAAAACACGAACTGGTTCTACATTAATATTATTTAATAAAAAAAATGCACCACCTATTATAACAATCACAATAATAAAAATCGTAGATAGAATATATTTTAAACGCATTCTTTTCTCCCTAACCAAATAGAACATGTTTTATTATAGCATAATCTATAAAATTATTATTATTCAAATAATATAATTATTCCATTAATAATTATTTATATTTCGTAGTCCAATTGATCATTTAAACCAAAAAAATTCCATAATTGCACCATATAATCTGGTAATGGCGCTTGTATTTTTATTTCTTTTTTAGATATAGGATGAATAAAACTTATTGATCGTGCATGTAAATAAAGTTTTTTTACAAAAGGTTCTGATAGCATGAATTTATCATGGCCATATTTGTTATCACCAATAATCGGATGTCCCATCGCCGCACAATGAACACGAAGCTGGTGCGTGCGTCCTGTCAAAGGTTTCAAAATAATCCACGAGAATTTTTTACCTATATTTTCAATAACTTCATAATAAGTATCCGCATAATCACCTTCTATATCAACGGTAACTTTTTCTTTTATTTGATCAACAAATTTTTTCGTTAAAGACCAAGATAAATTACCTTTTAATTGATTAGGTACCCCATGAATAAAAGCCCAATAATTTTTTGTTATAGTATGTGTTTGGAAAAGATTTCCTAAATAAGATGCAACTTGAATATTTCTAGCAAGAACAAGAACACCACTTGTATCTTTATCTAGTCGATGGACTAATTTGGGTTTTTCATGGAGTCCAAACTTTAATTCATCAAGCATCATATCAATATGATAAGATAATTTTGACCCGCCTTGAACAGCTATACCACTTGGTTTATTAAGTACAAGTATATCATCATCACAATAAAGAACATTCTCTTTTATTGTTTTTAATAATTCTTTTGGATAAACACGTGTTTCAGAATTTTTTTTTGGTCCATTATTCATATCTTTAATGAAAGGAGGAATACGAATTTTTTGACCTGGTATAAGTTTATAATTCCCCCTAATTCTTTTACCTTCAACCCGTATTTGTCCTGTGCGAAATAATTTTTCAAGATAAGAATGTTGAATTGAAGGGTATTGTCGTTTAAACCAACGATCTAATCGCCAATCTTTTTCTTTTTCAAGCACAGTGTAATAATAAATTTCGGTCATGAATTATAGTCTGCCTATAGAATAACCTAGAAAAACTGCACCCAGAGATAAAAATACGGATAATAAAATATAAAAAAAGCTTTGATAAATCATACCTTGTTGCCATAAATTCATAAAATCAAAAGAAAAACCAGAAAATGTTGTAAAACTACCCAATAAACCTGTAGTCAAAAAAAGTTTTAATTCTAATGGAAGATCAATAAATTTATTAAACAGAGCCACAAAACATCCCATCAAAAAACTACCTATAACATTAATTCCTAATGTCCCCCATGGAAAATGCGTACCCCAAATTTTTACACTATAAAAAATAAACCCATAGCGAAAAATTGTCCCCATAATGCCGCCTAGGGCCAAAATAAAAAATATTTTTAAATTCATATTATGTCTGGTTTAATTTTTTTCTTAATGTTTTCCAATGGTTTAAACGATCATTTATTTCTTTTTCCAAGCCGCGAGTAGATGGTTGGTAAAATTCTATTCTTTTCATGTTATCTGGAAAATAATTTTGCCCAGAAAATGCTTCTTCTTCATTGTGATCATAATGATAATTAGTACCATATCCTATATCTTTCATGAGCTTTGTTGGAGCATTAAGAATATGTTTTGGTGGTGTTAGTGATCCGGTTTCCTTGGCACTTTTTTTTGCCGCTGCTAATGCTGTATAAACAGAATTTGATTTTGGCGACGTACCAAGATAAACAACTGCCTGCGCTAAAGCTAATTCACCTTCGGGTGAACCTAATCTTTCATAGGTTTGCCATGCATTAAGCGTGAAAGTCAAGGCATGAGGATCTGCCATACCAACATCTTCTGTTGCAAACCTGACGAGCCTGCGTGCTATATAATGCGGATCCTCACCCCCAACCAGCATACGTGCCAACCAATAAAGAGCTGCATCTGGATCTGATCCCCTTAAAGATTTATGAAGCGCACTAATAAGATTATAATGGGATTCACGATCTTTATCATAAATAGGTAATCGTCTTTGAATAATATCTTTCAATTGCTCGCTATTAAAAGGTTCCGATGGTGTTGGCAAATTTAATAAAGTTTCTATTAAATTTAACAAATATCGTCCATCTCCATCAGATATTTCTTTTAACCAAAATCTTGCTTGCTCATCTAAAGGAAGAGTACGTTTTATATACAGTTCAACATGTTTTAAAATCAATTCTAAAGCATCACCATTTAATCTATTTAAAATAAACACTTGAACCCTCGATAAGAGAGCTGCATTAATTTCAAAAGATGGATTTTCTGTCGTGGCCCCAATTAATATAACCGTTCCATCTTCAACATGGTTAAGTAAACTATCTTGTTGGGCACGATTAAAACGATGTATTTCATCAATAAAAAGGATAGTACCCTCCCCCACTTTTCTTCTTTGCCTAGCTTGATCAAATATTTTTCTAAGATCCGCAACACCAGAAAAAACAGCCGAAATAGGTTCAAAATATAAATTTGTTTGTTGGGCTAATAATCTTGCCAATGTCGTTTTACCAGAACCAGGTGGTCCCCACAAAATCATCGATGTAATTTTATTTGCTTTAATCATTTGTCCAATAGGTCCATTTTGTGCAAGCAAATGGTCCTGGCCAACTATGTCTGTTAGACTTTTTGGTCTTAATCTTTCTGCTAATGGTTTATTATTTATAGATTCAAAAAGACTTTCCATTATATATCAACTTAATTCAGGACAATTGTTTTTATTTCCCCACTACGTTTTATTGCAAAAGACCATTGTTCATAATCTTTTTTTAATATTTCTTGTACTGTATCTACTTTATCAATATTTGTATCATTAATTTTTAAAAGAATATCACCAGGTTCAAACCCAACACGATATGCGATACTTCCTTTGCTTATTTGTGATATCACAACACCATACCACTCTCCTTCTAGGGAAATTTTTTCTGCTAATGCTGGTGAAAGGTTAGCAATAATAGATCCTGTTAATGGATTAACACCACTAATTTTTATTTCGTTTGCAACTGGGTTTTCGGGTGCTACTGTCAGCATTATATCGAAGGATAATTCTTTCTGCGCACGTAAAATCTTTATAGTCGCTTTATGACCAGACGATAATAAAGCCAATCTGAAACGTAGGCTAGCAGGATCACTAATAGGATGGTTATTCACAGCTACAATAATATCATTTATTTTTATACCTGCTTTGTCTGCTGGACCACCAGGATAAATACTACTAATTAATATACCATCTGGCTTTTCTATATTCATCTTTTCTGCCAATTCGGCTGTTAATTTTTGTCCCGCAATTCCAATCCATGGTTTATAAATCTTTTCACCTTTGCGCGCTGCATTCACAAAAGTTAAAACCATATTTGATGGAATAGCAAAACTAATACCAATGGATCCACCACCCTGACGTGAAAAAATTGCTGTATTAATACCAATCAATTTTCCATCCATATCAATAAGGGCACCACCTGAATTTCCAGGATTAATAGCCGCATCAGTTTGGATAAAAAAATCAAAATCATTAATTCCTGTTTTAGTCCGTGCAGTAGCTGAAACAATACCACTTGTTACAGTTTGGCCCACACCAAAAGGATTACCAATTGCCATAACTAAATCACCTACATTTATATTATCTGAATCACCAAATTCAAGTGCAGGTAAATTTTTTCCATGCAAATCAATTTGTAAAAGAGCTAAATCAACCTGATTATCGGCATTAACTAGTTTTGCTGAAAATTCGCGTCCATCATCTAAAATAACAATAATTTCATCGCTATCTTCAACCACGTGATTATTAGTTACAACAAGACCTTCTTTTGAAACTAGAACCCCAGAACCTAAAGAGTTTTGGACAGGCTTTTGTGGACGCAGAAAACTATCACCAAAAAATTGTCTAAAAAAAGGGTCTGAAAAAATTGGTGATTTTTCATAAGTTTTCTTTTTTGTATAAATATTAACAACTGCTGGGGCCGCCTGCTTAACCAAAGGGGCAAAAGTAAGTTTTATTTGATTATAATTTTTTGGGATCTCTTGGGAAAAAACCCCGTGAATTGGTACAAAGAGTATCCCTAAAATAATAAATAAAAAATTGTACTTTTGAATCATAAAAAAACACCAATATCAGTTTAAACCAATGTATGACAACAAAGCTATCACAGCACTTATCGATAATAGATCGATTTGATTATTTTGCTGGCAAAACTATTTTAAACTAATAAAGTAAAAGTTAACAAGAAATTGTTAATTTTATTCTTATTCTGGTGTTGCTGCTTCAGTTGATGATTGGTGAACAGGACCTGAATCTAAACCCTTGGCTGCTGGGTCTCTATCTACTAATTCAATCGTTGCCATTGCTGCTGCATCACCATAACGAAATCCAGATTTCAAAACCCGGGTATAACCACCTGCTCTTTGACTATAACGTTCTGCTAAGGGTCCAAAAATTTTGCTGACTAAGGATGTATTATTATGTAACACAGATAGAGCGCGACGTTGGTTATGTAATCCACCTTTTTTACCTAAAGTAATTAGCTTATCAACAATGGAACGTAAATCTTTAGCCTTTGGTAAAGTAGTTTCAATTTGTTCATGTTTAATAAGTGCCGCAACCATATTTGAAAACATTGCTTTTCTATGGCTACTGGTACGATTTAATTTGCGGCCTCTTAATTGGTGACGCATAATTTATATCCTTTTTATAAAATTAATAAGGTTCATCAAGACGACGGGCTAACTCTTCAATATTTTCTGGTGGCCATGATGGGATATGCATACCAAGATGTAAACCCATTTGACTTAAAACTTCTTTTATTTCATTAAGAGATTTACGCCCAAAGTTTGGGGTACGAAGCATTTCTGCTTCTGTTTTCTGAACTAAGTCACCAATATAAATAATATTATCATTTTTTAAACAATTTGCTGACCTTACAGATAATTCAAGCTCATCAACTTTTCTCAAAAGGTTTTTATTAAATGGTGGTTCTGCTGCTTGGCTTGCTTCACTAGATGGGATCATTTCATCAAAGTTTATGAAAAGTTGTAATTGATCCTTTAAAATATATGCAGCTTGAGCAACTGCGTCTTCAGGTGTCAGAGATGCATTTGTTTCAATTTCAAGAGTTAATTTATCATAGTCCGTTTGTTGACCCACACGTGTATTTTCAACTTTATAAGTGACCTTGCGGACAGGGCTAAAAATTGCGTCAACTGGAATTAATCCTACAGGTGCATCTTCTGGCCTGTTTTGTGCAGCTGAAACATATCCTTTGCCTTTTTCCACTGTAAATTCAATATCAAGTTGTGCCCCTTGATCAAGAGTACAAATGACAAGATTTGGATTCATAATTTCAATATCATGGCCAGTTTCAATTTCTGACGCACGTATTTCACCTTTTTTGCTTGTTTTTAAACGCATACGCTTTGGTCCTTCGCCATGGAGACGAAGAGCAATAAGTTTAATATTCAAAATAATTTCTGTTACATCTTCACGTACACCAGGAATTGAAGAAAATTCATGTAAAACACCAGCAATTTGAATTGATGTGACAGCAGCACCTTGCAACGAAGAAAGAAGAACACGTCGCAGGGCATTACCCAATGTCATACCAAATCCACGCTCTAACGGCTCAACAACAATGATTGCATCGCGTAATGGATCAGAACCAATAATAACATTAGGCTTATCTGGTTTTTTTAATTGCATCAAATTTTTTTGTACTAAAGAAAGAGATTTCATATTGAACTCACAACACTGGGTTTGTTATATAAATTTTTATTAATTAGAATTAACGTTAGATTATACTCTTCGTCTTTTGGGTGGACGGCACCCATTATGAGGAATTGATGTAACATCTTTAATTGCTGTAATTGTAAAACCTGCGGCCTGTAAAGCACGCAAGGCAGATTCTCTTCCCCCACCTGGGCCTTTTATTTTTACCTCTAAAGTACTAACGCCATGTTCCATGGCTTTTTTTGCTGCGGCATCAGCTGCAACTTGAGCAGCATAAGGTGTCGATTTACGTGAACCTTTAAAACCCAAACTTCCGGAAGAAGACCAAGCAATAGCATTACCTTGGGCATCAGCAATTGTAACAGTTGTATTATTAAAACTTGCATGAATATGAGCGACACCTGAGGTAATATTTTTACGTTCACGACGTCTTAATTTGGGTGCTGCTTCTACTTTTGCCATTCTTATAACCTTTATATATTTATAATCTTAAACTTAAACTAACTAGCTACTTTTTTATTCGCTATAGTTTTTACAGGTCCTTTACGAGTACGAGAATTAGTACGCGTTCTTTGTCCACGTACAGGTAACCCTTTACGATGTCTTAATCCACGATAACAACCTAAATCCATTAATCTTTTAATATGCATGGACACTTCACGTCTTAAATCACCTTCGACATGATAATCTTTATCAATGACTTCACGTATACGAACAATTTCTTCATCGGTCAATTTATTGACACGTTTTTCGGCAGAAATACCAACTTTCTCACATATTTCTTGTGCCTTTGTACGACCAATTCCGTATATATAAGTTAACGCAATCAATACTCTTTTTTGTGTTGGAATATTGACACCAGCAATACGCGCCACTTAGTTTCTCCTTAAAATATAAATAATGAACAAAAAGCTTACGAAAAATCGCTTGACTTAAAATAACGCATTATAAAAAATGCCCAATTAAAGTCAACACGTATATTAATTAACCATATAAAAACCTTCACTATTATCTGTTTTAAAGCAATTTTTTATTATATGGTCAATTTTATTCGTAACATTTTCAACTTTTTCCATAGCATCAACATCCTTAACTAAATTCTTTTTTTGATAATAGGGCAAAATAGGTGATGTTTGATGATGATATATTTTTAATCTTTCCTGAATAACATCAAGAGAATCATCTTTTCTTTTTGTAAATTCTTTATGGTGGCAAATATCACAAATACCCTTTTTTAAAGGTAATTTGAACTTTTCATGATATACGGCCCCACAATGCACACAACTAAAACGCCCAGTTATTCTTTCTATTAAAATATTTTCATCAACAACCATATTAATGACCACATCAACAGCCATATTTTTTACATGAAGCATATGATCTAATGCTTCTGCTTGATTTAATGTTCTTGGAAATCCATCAAGTATATATCCGGCATTTCCCTTTTGGACCTTACTGTCTATAATATTAATCAAAATATCATCAGGTACAAATTGTCCTGCATCCATGATACTTTTAGCTTTTTTTCCAATTTCGCTAGAAGCTGCAACTTCAGCTCTCAAAATTTCACCTGTCGAAAGTTGTTTCAGATGGTATTTTTCTTCTAATCTTTTAGCCTGGGTCCCTTTACCAGAACCAGGGGGACCTAAAAGAATAACAATCATCCTTTACGACCTTTAAGTTTTGCTTTTTTAATTAACCCTTCATATTGGTGGGCCAAAAGATGCGAATGAACTTGGGCAACCGTATCCATGGTTACAGAAACAACAATTAATAAACTGGTACCACCAAAGTAAAATGGCAAGGATGTTCCAGACATTAATAATTCAGGAAAAACGCATATAACAGCTAAATAAGCAGCACCAATAACCGTAAGACGTGTTAAAACATAATCTAGATAATCTGATGTTGCTTTTCCTGGCCTTAATCCTGGGATAAATCCATTATTTTTTTTCAAATTATCAGCTGTTTCAACAGGGTTAAAAACAATTGCCGTATAAAAAAATGCAAAAAATGCAATTAATAAAACGTATAACAATATATAAAGCGGTTTCCCATGTCCTAAATGCTGGGCAATCCACTGTAACCATTCACTTGTATTTCCTTGGTTACTTTGAAATCCTACAAAAGTAAGAGGTAATAATAAAAGGGAGCTGGCAAAAATAGGTGGTATAACACCCGCGCTATTTAATTTTAAAGGTAAATGGCTACTATCACCACCAAATACTTTATTCCCAACTTGTCTTTTAGGATATTGAACTATAAGACGCCGCTGTGCTCTTTCAAAATAAACGATACCAATAATAACAGACCCTATTAAAACGACGACACCAATAACAGCAAGAAATGGGCTTCCTAATAATGAGATTGAGCCAACCCTTGCCATTTCAAGCAAAGTTGCAAGCGCATGAGGAAGTTGGGCAACAATACCAGAAAAAATAATTAAAGAAATACCATTCCCAATACCTCGCGCTGTTATTTGTTCCCCTAGCCACATTAAAAATAATGTGCCACCAACCAAGGTCACAACCACACTAAATCTAAAAAATAACCCAGGTTCAAGGACAGCACTTGCCCCCCCATTACCTAATCCTTCTAATCCCACAGCAATACCATAAGCTTGAACAGCTGCTAATAATACCGTACCTAAACGGGTATATTGATTAATTTTTTTACGGCCTGCTTCCCCTTCTTTTTTCAAAGCTTCAAGTTGTGGTGATAAACTAACAACAAGCTGCATAATAATAGAAGATGAAATATAAGGCATAATATTAAGAGCAAAAATGGTCATACGTCCAAGTGCCCCACCGCTAAACATATCAAATATACCTAATATACCACCTGCATTAGTTTTAAATAAAATAACCAAAACAACTGTATTAATTCCAGGCAAAGGTATATAGGTACCTAAACGATAAACAATTAAAGCAATAAGTGTAAACCAAAGCCTTTTTTTAAGTTCTGTAGCTTTAGCAAAAGCACCAAAATTTATATTTGCGGCAAGTTGTTCTGCTGCTGAGGACATAGAAAAACCTAATTATTAAAATGAAAATAAAATACGTTGTTAGCTTTTTTTGGATACAATATCAATTTTTCCACCTAGTTTTTCAATATGCTTAAGAGCAGAAGCAGAAGCTTCATAAACAGAAAAATTAATGTTTTTTGTTTTAAAATCCCCTCCTAAGAGAATTTTTACACCATCTCTAATTTTTTTTATAATTCCTGCTTCTTTCAATGATTGCTCAGTAATAACTTTAGATGCATCAAGCTTACCATTATCAAGCGCTTGTTGAATTCTACCTAATTTTACAACAGAAAGGTTTTTAGAAAAAATATTATTAAATCCACGTTTAGGCATTCTCATATAGATGGGCATTTGACCACCCTCAAATCCATTAATAGCAACACCCGTTCTTGCCGTTTGCCCCTTACCCCCACGACCTGCTGTTTTACCTTTACCTGATCCAATACCACGGCCAACACGCATGATACTTTTTCTTGATCCAGCGTTATCTGATAATTGATTAAGTTTCATAATCTATTCCTAATTTATATAATTATTTAGTATCGACTTGTTCTGTTTTTACTAAATGTTGAACTTTGTTAATCATACCACGAATAGCTGGGGTATCAGCTAAAATACTTACACGATGAAGTTTATTTAGTTTTAAACCTTTTAATGTATCCCTTTGATAGGTTTGCCTACCTATAGGGCTTCCAATTTGCGTAATTTTTATAAATTGTGCTTGGTTTTTTTGTCCTTTAGCCATTTACTTTCTCCTAATTATTCACTGCTTTCGCTTCTAAAGAACGGTTTTTACCAAGAATTTCTGCTACTTTTTTACCACGTCTATTAGCCACATGGCGAGGAGAATTACTTGCTAACAACGCCACAAAAGCTGCTCTTGTCATATTATGTGGATTTGATGAACCTATAGATTTTGCTACAACATCTTGAACACCCAAAGCTTCGAATACCGCACGCAAAGGACCACCTGCAATAATACCTGTACCAGATTTTGCTGTCCGTAAAACCACTTGCCCTGCGCCATATATACCGATTGTGTCATGATGTATGGTTCTTCCTTCGCGTAATGGCACACGTACCATTGCTTTTTTTGCTTGATCAGTTGCTTTTCTAATTGCTTCCGGGACCTCTTTGGCTTTACCAGATCCATGACCTACGCGTCCCTTGCCATCACCTACAACAACTAAAGCTGCAAAACCAAATCGTCTACCACCTTTTACAACTTTCGCGACACGATTTATACTCACGAGTTTTTCAACAAACTCACTTTCTTCTCGTCCCTTGCGTTCGGTTTTTTCTGCTTTTTCTCCACGTGCCATAATAAAATCCTTTAGTAATAAATTTACTCTAATTAAAAAGAAAGGCCACCTTCACGAGCTGCATCTGCCAATGCTTTAATACGCCCATGATATAAATAACTTCCACGATCAAAAACAACTTCTTTAATCCCAGCACTTACCGCTTTTTTAGCAATTAAATTGCCAACAGTTTTTGCAGCATCTACAGACGAAGTTTTTTTAATGTTTTTCTTTGTCTCTGCTTCTATTGTTGATGCAGAAACCATGGTTACACCTTTAACATCATCAACAATTTGAACATAAATATGTTTATTAGATCTAAAAACCGTTAACCGAAGACGACCTGCAGATTTATTACGTATCTGGGTACGTACACGTAGTTTACGACGTATTCTGGAATGTTGTATATGAGACATTTTTCTATACCTTATTTTTTCTTGCCTTCTTTGCGGCGGATAAATTCACTACTATAACGTATACCCTTACCTTTATAAGGTTCAGGTGGGCGGAAAGAACGAATTTCAGCTGCAACTTGACCTACTTTTTGTTTGCTAGAACCTGATATAACAATCGTTGTAGGTTTTTCACATTTAATTGTAATATTTTCAGGAATTGGGTAAATCACATCATGGCTAAACCCCAACTGCAATTGTAAATTTTTTCCTTGTACAGCAGCACGATATCCAACGCCTTCAATTTCTAATACTTTGTTATATCCAACAGAAACACCTGTAACCATATTACGTATCAAATTTCTTGATGTACCCCACATAATCCTGGATTCTTTTGTTTCGGCTGTTGGCTTTACAAAAATATTATTATCTTCAACAGATACGTTAACCAAATCATCGATATTGAATGTTATCTCACCTAATTTACCTTTGGCTGTTATACTATCATTGGCAACTTTAACAGTTACACCACTGGGTATAGATACAGGATTTTTACCAACACGAGACATTATTATGCCCTTTTACAAAATAATTAAAATACACGACAAAGAACTTCACCACCAACATTAGCAGCGCGAGCTTCATTATCAGACATTACACCTTGGGGTGTCGATAGAATAGATATACCAAGACCATTATAGAATTTTTGCAATTCATTGATTTTAGTATAAATTCTTCTACCAGGTTTTGAAATACGGGTAATTTCTTGAATAACGGGCTTTCCTTCATGATATTTTAATTCAATCCGAAAATTATTTCTATGGCCTTCTTCATTAATTTCCGCAAAGTCACGAATATAACCTTCACGTTTTAATACTTCAAGTACACGTGCTCTCAATCTAGAAACGGGGCTTAAAACCATTTGCTGTTTAGCTTTTTGACCGTTACGAATACGAGTGAGCATATCACCCAATGGATCTGTCATCGACATTAGACAAATGCCTCCTTTACCAACTTGATTTAACCATACCAGGGATTTGTCCTCTTGAGGCCAATTCACGAAGCATGATACGAGATAATTTAAATTTGCGATAAACACTACGAGATCTTCCAGTAAGTGCGCATCTTAAACGGATACGTACTTTAGAAGAATTTCTTGGCAATTCAGCCAATTTAAGTTGCGCTGAAAAACGTTCTTCCATTGAACAATTAGGATCTGCTGCTAAAGTTTTAAGTTTTTTTCTACGCATAGAATATTTAGCCGCCAACTTCTCACGCTTTTTATTACGCTCAATTGAACTTTTTTTTGCCATTAAATACCTCTAAAATATAAATTACTTAACATGATGATCACACTTTCAAAATTTAATTCATAAAAGGCATATCAAAGCCACGTAAAAGAGCTTTGGCCTCTTTATCTGTTTTTGCACTTGTTACAATAACAATATCCATACCTCTAACCTGATCAATTTTATCATAATTAATTTCTGGAAAAACAATTTGTTCTTTTAATCCAAGCGCATAATTACCGCGTCCATCAAAACTTTTACTAGAAACACCCCGAAAATCACGTACACGTGGCAAAGCAATGGTAACCAATCGATCCAAAAATTCATACATACGTGTCCGTCTTAAGGTAACCTTACATCCAATATCCATACCAACACGTAATTTATAAGTTGCGATAGATTTACGTGATTTTGTCATCACAGGTTTTTGTCCTGCAATGGCAATTAAATCATTAAATGCCGCCGTTAGATGTTTTGCATCTTGGGTGGCTTTACCCACACCCATATTAATAATAATTTTTTCCAAATATGGGACTTCAAATTTATTATTATAATTAAATTCTTTCATCAAACTTGGATGAATAACTTCATGATAATGTTCATATAAACGTGTCATAATATTTAACCTATTAACGATCTATTGTTTCACCAGATTTTTTAGCAAATCTTACTTTGCGACCATCTGAAAGAGTTTTGTATCCTACACGTGTTGGTTTATTGCTACTTGGATCAATATGAGCAACATTCGATATATGCACCGAAGATTCTTTTTCAAGAATTCCACCTGTAGAGCGGGCAGATTGTTTTGTATGACGTTTCACCATATTAATACCTTGAACAATTACACGGCTTTCTTCACGCAATACTTTTAATACTTCTCCCTTACGGCCTTTATCTTTACCGCTTAAAAGAATAACTTGGTCACCTTTTTTTATTTTAGTCTTAGCTAACATGTTTGCCTCTAATTTTTATAAAACTTCTGGTGCCAAAGAAATAACTTTCATAAATTTCTTCGCACGTAATTCACGTGTAACAGGGCCAAAAATCCGTGTACCAATTGGTTCACCTTGTTTGTTAATTAATACTGCAGCATTTTTATCAAAACGAATAACACTTCCATCTGGCCGGCGAATATCCTTTGAGGTTCTTACAATAACCGCTTGATGAACATCCCCTTTTTTAACACGGCCACGAGGAATTGCTTCTTTAACGGAAACAACAATAATATCACCAATAGAAGCATATTTACGTTTCGATCCACCCAAAACTTTTATGCATTGAACACGACGTGCGCCAGAATTATCAGCCACATCTAAATTTGTTTGCATTTGAATCATGATTTTGGCGCCCCTGCTGAAATATTAACATCAGCAATAACTTCCCAATGTTTTGTTTTTGATAATGGTCTACATTCACGAATGGTCACATTATCACCTATTTGATGATTGTTGTTTTCATCATGTGCAGAATATTTTTTTGAACGACTAATAAATTTGCCATAAACTGGGTGTCTTACGCGACGCTCAACTTTAACGACAATTGTCTTGTTCATTTTATTACTTACCACTATTCCTTGAAGAATTCGTTTTGGCATTTTAAAACTTCCCTGCGATTAATTCGGATTTTGTTTTAATAAAGTATAAATACGTGCAATATTACGGCGTACGTGTTTGACACGTGCTGTATTTTCGAGTTGCCCACTCGTTTTTTGAAAACGAAGATTAAAAGCTTCCTTTTTAAAAGATAACAGTTCAGTTTTTAATTGATCTGGTGTTTTCACTTTCAAATCTTTTAATTTCATAAATTTACCCTCCCTCACCAAGACGAGAAACAAATTTAGTCCCTATAGGTAATTTTGCTGAAGCAAGCTGAAAAGCTTGTTTGGCAATATCCATAGACACCCCATCAATTTCAAACATAATTCTTCCTGGGTGCACTCTAGCTACCCAGAATTCTGGGTTACCCTTACCACTTCCCATTCTTACTTCTGCAGGCTTTGTTGACACAGGTACATCTGGAAAAATACGTATCCAAATACGCCCCAATCGTTTTAAATGCCTTGTGATAGCTCTTCGTGCCGCTTCAATTTGGCGTGCCGTAATTCTACCTGGGTCTGTAGCTTTTAAGCCATATGCACCAAAATTAAGTGCTGTACCACCTTTGGCTTTACCATGTATACGCCCTTTATGCGCTTTACGATATTTTGTACGTTTTGGAGAAAGCATAATATAACCTTAACATTCCTAATTAATTATTGACGTGCCATAACATGATCATGCAAACGTTTATCTTGGGCCATAGGATCATGATCCATAATTTCACCTTTATAAACCCAAACCTTTACACCACAAATTCCATAAGTTGTTTTGGCAATACCTTCACCAAAATCAATATCAGCTCTTAAGGTATGAAGTGGTACGCGTCCTTCACGATACCATTCCATACGGGCAATTTCTGCCCCACCTAATCTGCCACTGCAATTAATTCTAATACCTTGGGCGCCCAAACGCATCGCAGATTGCACCGCTCTTTTCATGGCACGACGAAACGCCACACGGCGTTCCAATTGTTGGGCGACACCTTCAGCAATTAATTTTGCATCAATTTCTGGTTTGCGTATTTCAACAATATTTAAACTTACTTCTGTTTTTGTAATTTTAGCTAAATCAGAGCGTAATTTTTCTATATCGCTTCCTTTTTTACCAATAATTACTCCAGGCTTTGATGTATAAATTGTAACTCTCGCTTTTTTAGCAGGACGTTCAATAACAACTTTACTAATTGATCCTTGTTGTAATTTTTTATTCAAATAATCTTTAAGAAGAAAATCATCATGTAATAATTTTGCATAATCTTTATCTGCAAACCAGCGGGAATCCCAAGTACGATTGACACCAACTCTAAGACCAATTGGATTAATTTTTTGTCCCATTATGCTCTTCCTTCTCTTTCACTTACAACAACGGTTAAGTGACTTAAAAATTTTTCAACCCGAACACCGCGTCCTTTAGCCCTGGCATGCATTCTTTTCATAACTAAACCACGTCCAACCGATGCTTCTTCAATATAAAGACGATCGACATCCAATTGGTGATTGTTCTCTGCATTAGCAATTGCCGACTGGACAACTTTTTTAACATCTTTAGCAATACGACGGCGTGAAAAAGTCAATTGGGCCAAAGCTGCTTGTGCTGCCAACCCACGAATAGCTTGAGCAACTAGATTTAATTTGCGAGGTGCAACTCGTAAATTTTTGGCAACCGCTTTAACTTGCTTATCCGCTTTTTTATTTTTGGATGAAGATTCTTTACTCATAATTTCTTATGCCCTTTTTACTTTTTTATCACCAGCATGACCATGAAAAGTCCTGGTTGGTGCAAATTCACCAAATTTGTGACCAATCATATTTTCTGTCACCAAAACTGGTAAAAATTTATGGCCATTGTGAACACCAAAAGTTAATCCCACAAACTGAGGAAGAATAGTTGATCTTCTTGACCATGTTTTAATAATTTCATTACGTCCCGAAGCACGACTAATTTCTGCTTTTTTTAATAAGTATCCATCAACAAAAGGACCTTTCCAAACTGAACGTACCATGAATTAAATTACTCCTTAAAACCTAATATCTCTTTATTTATTTACGAACACGCCTACGCATGATCATGTTATCAGTTCTTTTATTATGTCTGGTTTTATTACCTTTAGTTCCCTTACCCCATGGGGTAACTGGATGTCTACCACCAGATGTACGACCTTCACCACCACCATGTGGATGATCAATCGGATTCATAGCAACACCACGTACTGTTGGTCTTACACCAAGCCAGCGTTTACGTCCTGCTTTGCCAATATTTATATTTTGTTGATCTGGATTTGATACAGCACCAATTGACGCAAAACATTCCGAACTAACTTTACGAATTTCGCCTGAGCTAATTCTTAAAATAATATGCTCCCCATCTCTACCAACAATTTGTACATAAGAACCTGCTGCACGTGCTAATTGACCACCAGATCTTGGTTTTAATTCAACATTATGAACCACAGTACCCACAGGGATATTTTTTAAGAGCATAGCATTGCCTGGTTTAATATCAGCTTTTTCACCAGATACAACTTTATCACCAACATTTAATCTTTGAGGTGCCAAGATATAGCTATATTCACCATCTTCATAACGGATAAGTGCAATGAAAGCTGTACGATTAGGATCATATTCAATACGTTCAACAGTAGCAAAAACATCATTTTTTTGTCTTTTAAAATCAATCAATCTATAACGACGTTTATGCCCACCCCCAATATGACGTGTTGTAATATGGCCGTGATTGTTACGCCCACCGGTTTTTTTCAACCCTACAGTTAAAGATTTTAATGGGCGACCTTTATACAAATCTGATCGGTCAACAATTGCTAATTGACGTAAACTTGGAGTAATGGGTTTATATGTTTTAAGCGCCATAAATTATACTCCCGTTGCTATATCAATTGAATGGCCTTCGACCAAGGTAATCATAGCTTTTTTATAACTTGGTCTGACCCCTGGTCTACCCCGAAACATTTTACGTTTTCCTTGTTGGCGTAATGTGTTCACAGCTTTAACTTTAACACTAAATATTTTTTCAACAGCTTGTTTAATTTGAGTTTTGTTGGCATCCAAAGGTACACGAAAAACAATTTGATTGTATTGGGAGCACAATGTAACTTTCTCTGTCACAACAGGGTGGCGAATTAAATCATACATAGAAATTTCACTGAGCTCAGATGGAGTTGAAGTTGTTTTAACTTCTTTTTCTTTCGTAGATTTTTTCATTTTAAATTAGCTTCCAAATGCTGAATTGCGTCACGTGTTAAAACCAAAAAATTTCTGCGTAAAATATCATACACATTAATACCTTGTTGAGGTAATAAATCAAAATTTGGGACATTTGACGCAGCAAAACGTAAATTATTATCTAATTCTGCACCACCTATCATTAAGGCAGAATCCCATCCAAGTTTCTTAATTTTTTGTAAAAAATCCTTGGTTTTGTTAGTTGTCATTTTAGCATCATCAAGCACAATTAATTTACCTTCTGCTTTTTTTGCTGAAAGTGCGGTTTTAAGTGCCAAACGTCGAACTTTCTTAGGTAAATCATGGGCATGACTACGAACAACAGGTCCAAAAATTACGGCCCCACCACGAAATTGAGGGGAGCGCAAACTGCCTTGACGCGCACGACCCGTACCCTTTTGATTATATGGTTTTTTTGTTGTACCACTGATATCACCAATTTGCTTGGCTTTATGTGTACCCGCACGTCTTTTCGCTAATTGCCAATTAACCATTCTAGCCAAAATGTCTTTACGAACTGGTACCATAAAAATTTCATCAGAAAGTTCAATTTCACCAACTGATTTATTATCAAGAGAAATAACCGGACACTTCATCATTACACCTTATCAAGCTGCATTGTTTGTTACAGAACTATCTTTTAATGCTGCAGGCAAAGGTACTTCCTTTGGCAAAGGACGCTTAACAGCATCTTTAACAATAACATACGATCCTTTAGCCCCAGGGACCGCACCCTTTAACATAATAATTCCACGCTCACTATCCGTTGCAGCAACATATAAATTTTGAATAGTAACTTTTTCATCACCAAGATGACCTGCCATCTTTTTTCCAGCGAAAGTTTTACCAGGGTCTTGTCTATTACCTGTTGATCCATGACTACGATGAGATACCGACACACCGTGTGATGCACGTAACCCACCAAAATTATGTCTTTTCATAGCACCAGCAAAACCCTTACCAATCGTATATCCAGATACATCAACATATTGGCCAACAACAAAATGCCCAGCAGTTAATTCTGCTCCAACTGGTATAACATGTTTAGGATCAATTCTAAATTCTAATAGTTTTCTTTTAGGTTCAACTTTAGCCTTGGCAAAATGTCCACGCATGGCTTTGGAAACGTTTTTTACTTTGCTTTTTCCAACACCTAATTGTATGGCATCATACCCATTTTTTTCTTTAGCAAGCACATTGACAACTTGACATTGTTCAAGCACAAGAACAGTAACAGGCACTTGTAATCCTTCTGCATCTAAAATGCGTGTCATACCTAACTTTCTTGCAATCAATCCAGAACGCATTTATTTTTTCCTTTTTACTTCACTAATTCTTTAATTTAATTTCAACATCAACGCCAGCAGCAAGATCTAATTTCATTAATGCATCTACTGTTTGTGGCGTTGGGTCAATAATATCAAGAAGCCTTTTGTGTGTTCTAATTTCAAATTGCTCACGACTTTTTTTATCAACATGGGGTGAGCGTAAAACCGTAAATTTTTCTACACGATTAGGTAAAGGTATAGGCCCACAAATACGTGCACCTGTACGCTTTGCTGTATGAACAATTTCGTTTGTTGATTGATCAAGCAATCTGTGATCAAAAGCTTTCAACCTTATACGAATATTTTGATTTTCCATTAACTATACCTTTACCTTAATCTTAAAAATACACTTCCAATTATTCGATAATAGAAGCAACAACTCCTGCACCTACTGTACGACCACCTTCACGAATAGCAAAACGTAATCCTTCATCCATAGCAATTGGCGCAATTAATTGAATTTCCATGGCAATATTATCGCCTGGCATAACCATTTCTGTTCCGGCAGGTAGATTTACAACACCAGTCACATCTGTTGTTCTAAAATAAAACTGTGGACGATAATTAGCAAAAAATGGGGTATGACGGCCACCTTCCTCTTTAGTGAGAATGTAAGCTTCTGCTTTGAATTTTGTATGTGGTGTAATTGAACCTGGTTTTGCTAAAACTTGTCCACGTTCAACTTCCTCACGTTTTGTACCGCGTAACAATGCACCAATATTATCACCAGCTTCACCACTATCTAACAATTTACGGAACATTTCAACACCAGTAACAGTTGTTTTTTGTGTTGGACGCAATCCAATAATTTCAATTTCTTCACCAACCTTTACAATACCTCTTTCTACACGTCCTGTTACAACAGTACCACGACCAGAAATTGAAAATACGTCTTCAATTGGCATCAAAAATGGACGATCTTTTGGACGATCAGGTTGAGGAATATATTCATCAACTGATTTCATTAATGACATAATAGCATCTTTACCTAATTGGGGTTCACGTCCCTCTAACGCACAAAGAGCAGAACCACGAACAATAGGAATTTTATCGCCTGGAAAATTATAAGATGATAATAATTCTCTCACTTCTAATTCAACAAGATCTAAAAGTTCTGGATCATCAACCATATCAACCTTATTCAAGAAAACAACAAGAGCTGGCACCCCAACTTGTCTTGCTAAAAGAATATGTTCACGTGTTTGGGGCATAGGACCATCTGCTGCAGAAACAACCAATATGGCACCATCCATTTGCGCCGCACCTGTGATCATATTTTTTACATAGTCAGCGTGACCTGGACAGTCAACGTGTGCATAGTGACGATTTGCTGTTTCATATTCAACGTGGGCTGTAGAAATTGTAATACCACGAGCTTTTTCTTCAGGAGCTTTATCAATTTGATCATAAGCCATAAATTGTGCGCCACCTGCTTCACTTAATACTTTGGTAATTGCAGCTGTTAACGTTGTTTTTCCATGATCAACGTGACCAATTGTACCAACGTTACAATGTGGTTTTACACGTTCAAATTTAGCTTTAGACATTTCCTAATCACTCCATAAATATAAAGTTTTTGTTTAAAAATTATGCCATTTTGGCTTTTACTTCATCCGCCACCGCTTGAGGCACCTGTTCATAATGATCAAAATGCATCGTATATTGGGCTCTTCCTTGGCTCATTGATCTTAATGTATTAACATAACCAAACATACTTGCCAATGGGACCATTGCCGTTATAACCCTTGCATTTCCACGACTATCCATGCCGCTGATTTGCCCCCGTCTGCTATTCAAATCACCGATAACATCACCCATATAATCTTCAGGTGTCACTACTTCAACACGCATCATAGGTTCAAGTAATTTAGGACCCGCTTTTGCAATAGCCTCTCTAAAACAAGCACGCGCTGCAATATCAAATGTCAATACATTAGAATCAACATCATGATAAGCCCCATCAATCAAAGTCGTTTTCAAATCAATAACTGGGAACCCAGCAATAACCCCAGTTTCTTTGGCAGCTTTCAATCCTTTTTCTACACCTGGAACATATTCTTTGGGGACAGCCCCACCAATAATAGCACTTTCAAAGTTAAAACCAGCACCGGGTTCTGATGGTTCAAATCTGATTTTGACTTTTGCAAATTGACCTGCACCACCTGATTGTTTTTTATGGGTATATTCATGCTCAATCGATTTTGTAATTGTTTCACGATACGCAACTTGGGGTGCACCTACATTCGCTTCAACTTTAAATTCACGCTTCATACGATCAACGATAATTTCCAGATGAAGTTCACCCATACCTTTAATAATCGTCTGACCGCTTTCTATATCTGTACTGACACGGAATGACGGATCTTCTTGGGCCAATCTATTAAGAGCCATACCCATTTTTTCCTGATCAGCTTTGCTCTTGGGTTCAACAGCAACCTCAATAACAGGTTCTGGGAATTCCATTCTTTCTAAAATAATTGGGTTGGCTGGATCACAAAGCGTATCACCCGTAGTTGTATTTTTCAAACCCGCCAATGCAACAATATCACCAGCGCGCGCCTCTTTAATATCTTCTCGGTGATTAGCATGCATTTGTAACATACGACCAACACGCTCTTTATTATCTTTAATCGTATTAACGACTTGGGTTCCTGATTGAAGCACCCCGGAATAAACCCTAACGAAAGTCAAAGAACCAACAAAAGGGTCAGTCATAATTTTAAAGGCTAAACCACTAAATGGTTCATCATCTGAACATTTACGTGTTAATTCTTGTTCATTATTATCAGGTGATGTCCCTTTAGTAGCAGGAATATCCAAAGGAGAAGGAAGATAATCAATAACAGCATCCAACATAGGTTGGACACCCTTATTTTTGAAAGCACTACCACAGAGAACTGGTACAAAAGTACTTGAAATAGTACCTTTTCTAATCAGCTTTTTTAAGGTTTCCACATCAGGATGTGTACCATTTAAATACGCTTCCATAGCTGCATCATCTACTTCAACAGCCATTTCAACAAGTTTATCATGATATTCTTGGGCTTTGGATTTCATATCTTGGGGAATATCACCTATAACAAATTCTGCCCCCAAAGATTCATCTTTCCAAATAATTCCTTTCATTTGAACAAGATCAACAACACCAACAAATTCGCTTTCTGATCCTATTGGTAACAAACAAACCAGAGGTTTTGCACCCAAACGATCAACAATCATATCAACGCAGCGATAAAAATTTGCACCAATACGATCCATTTTATTTACAAAACAAATACGTGGAACATGATATTTATCAGCCTGACGCCAAACAGTTTCTGATTGGGGCTCAACGCCAGCAACACTGTCAAAAACAGTAACAGCACCGTCAAGAACACGTAATGATCTCTCTACTTCAATAGTAAAGTCGACGTGACCAGGTGTATCAATAATATTAATACGATGATCACGCCAAAAACATGTTGTTGCTGCAGATGTAATAGTAATACCGCGTTCCTGCTCTTGTTCCATCCAATCCATGGTGGCGGTACCTTCATGGACTTCACCTATTTTATAGGAACGACCTGTATAATAAAGAATACGTTCTGTAGTCGTAGTTTTACCTGCATCAATATGGGCCATAATCCCAATATTACGATAACGATCAAGTGGTGTAGTACGTGACATAATATTATTAACTCTTTAAAAAATCACCAACGATAATGTGAAAACGCTTTATTTGCTTCAGCCATTTTGTGTGTATCTTCACGCTTTTTAACAGCAGATCCTCTATTATTTGCAGCATCAAGAATTTCACCAGCAACCCTATCAACCATTGTTGTTTCAGAACGACCGCGTGCCCCGGAAATAATCCAACGAATTGCCAAAGCTTGCGCACGATCATGTCTAACTTCCACAGGTACTTGATAAGTTGCACCGCCTACACGTCTAGATCTTACTTCTAAATTAGGGGAAACATTACTTAATGCATCATGAAAAGTCTGTAAAGGATCTTGGCTCGATTTCTTTTGAATTTGATCAAAAGCAGAATACGTAATAGTTTCTGCAGTAGATCTTTTACCATCATACATTAAAACATTAATAAATTTTGCAACCACAAAATCGCCAAATTTGGCATCGGGTAAAACTTCTCTCTTCTGTGCGGCTCTACGGCGTGACATTATAATTCCTTTCCTTATTTAGGCCTTTTCGCGCCATATTTAGAACGTCTTTGACGTCGGTCTTTCACACCTTGCGTATCAAGTGTTCCACGAATAATATGATAACGAATACCTGGTAAGTCTTTAACACGCCCACCTCTTATCATAACAACAGAGTGTTCTTGAAGATTATGACCTTCACCAGGAATATAACTTGTAACCTCCAGCCCATTTGTTAGTCGTATACGTGCGACTTTACGTAAAGCAGAATTAGGTTTTTTTGGAGTTGTCGTATAAACACGCGTACAAACACCACGTTTTTGCGGACAAGCTTGTAAAGCTGGAACTTTATTACGTGCTTTTTGGGCTTCACGCGGTTTACGGATTAATTGATTAATCGTTGGCATTCTTAAACTTTATTTCCTTATTCTAATATTAAATAACCGCTACGAAGTATCCTTCGAGCGGTCTTACTAAAACATCATAACATAGAAACAGCAATAGACGCTAAATTATATTATCATGCATCATTATAAGAACCGCGTTTAGATTTCAAATCTACAGCCGACTCTCTCCAAGTTCTGGGGATAATAAAAGCCTTAGATGGTTTCGTCAAGTGTTCGTAATAGAAAAATGATATTTTTTTGTTTTATTCAGATTTTAAATTTTTAGAAATGCTGATATCCCATTTTGTGATAAGGTAGCATTTTTCCATTTTGATCTATAATTGAAATAGTTCTATCATTTGTAATCTTACCTACAATCGTTAAAGATATATTTTTGTTCTTTATTTGTTTTAAAAATAAATCATATTTTTCTTTTGAAATTGTAAATAAAAGCTCATAATCATCTCCACCACTTAACATAGTCATCAATAAGGATGGATTTTCCTTTAAGACAAACTGTGCAGCCTGACTTACAGGTAATAATTTTTCATAAATAACAGCGCCAACATTTGATTGTTGACATAAATGATTCAGATCAGCAATAAAACCATCCGAAATATCTAAACAAGATGAACATAAATTATCGGCAGACATTATTAAACCTAGCTCAATCTGAGGTTGCGGTAATTTATATTTATTAACTAAATAATCTTTATCTTGTTTATCTAACGAATAAATTAGTTTCTTTTTCAAAATCATTAATCCTAAAGCTGAATCTCCAACTGTACCTGAAACCACAATCAAATCATCAATTTTGGCCTTATCTCTTCTTGGTATCATATAACCATTGTGCAAACCCAACGCTGTTACAGAAAGTGTAATTGGACCATGCGTTGCTACCGTGTCACCCCCAATTAAAGAAACATTATATTGTTCTTGATCCTGGGCAAGCCCTTCCGCAAAATCAGCTATCCAAGATTCTTGAATTGAATGAGGTAAAGCTAATGTCATTAAATAATATAAAGGCTGTGCACCTTTTGATGCTAAATCAGAAAGATTAACCCTTAACATTTTACGTGCAATTAAATCAGCTGGATCATTTTGAAAAAAATGAACATCTGCTACCAGAGAATCGGTTGTAATAACCCAGTTACCTTTTTCAAAAATAGGTAAAACAGCAACATCGTCTTTCAAATTATAAGCACCCTGTTCTTTATAAGTAAGCGGTGCAAAATATTTATTTATTATTTCAAATTCATTAAGCTTTTTCATAAATCAATGAATTTTCTTTTTTGACGTATCCTTGGATCGAAGCATCTGTGCTAGATTATCTAAAACACCATTTACAAATCCTATTTCTTTATCATCAAAAAAATCATGAGCTATATCTACATATTCTGAAATAATAACCTTAGTAGGAATATCGGGGCATTCCAAAAATTCAAACGCCCCTGCCCGCAAAATTGCATAAGATATTTGATTAATTCTCTTTAAATTCCAATCTTTATCCAAAATATTTGCGATATGGCTATCTATTTCTTTTTTTGATATTTCATTACCCTTTAAAATAAAAGAAAAAAAATCAAAATCTATTTGGCTATAAAAATCTTCTTGATCAGATTTAACAAAACGGTAGTTTTTAAATTCATTAATAACATAAGCAGCATTTTTACCTGTAAAGTTCATTTGATATAAAGCTTGTACTATGGCCAAACGTGCGCTCCGTCGGCCTATAATTTTTTTTTTGTCAAAATCTATTTTTTCAATCATCAAATTAATATTATTATAAAAACCCTAATTTTTTTCTAAGTCCCGCCATCATAACACAAGCTTGGGCTGCTTCACGTCCTTTGTTTTTTTCTGTAGTTTTTGCCCTTGCCCATGCTTGCTCAGAATTTTCCACGGTAAGAATTCCATATCCCAAAGCAATTCCATGTTGTACAGCAAGATTTTGTAAGGCACGAGCACTTTCTGTCACAATTTGATCATAATGGGTAGTCTCCCCCCTTATAACACAACCTAATGCTAAAAAACCATCAAAACGTCGATTACTTTTAATGGCCATACTCATAGCTGCTGCTATTTCAAAAACACCCGGCACATCATAAATTTTCCAAGTTGATTTAGTTTGTGTTAAAAAAGTTGTCGCACCCAACAATAATTCATCAGCAATATCAGGATAAAATTTTGCCTGTACAATCATAATATGCGGTTTAACGTCATTTAAATTAACCATTAAATTCCTCCTAATATAACTATAATATAGGTAATTCGTTAAATAATTATTGCACGACGTTCAACAATTTTTAATCCATACCCTTCTAATCCAATTAATGTACGATCATTATTTGATAATAAAATCATATTTTTAATACCCAAATCTAATAATATTTGGGCACCTATTCCATAATCTCTTAATTCATTAGGCAATTTTGTATTTTTTTCAATCCTCGAACGTACATGATCACTTAAACTTGTTGGTAATGGCTCCCTAATTAAAACAAGAACACCCCTTTTTTCTTTGGCAAGCAATTGCATCGCATTCTGTAATTCGTGATCTTTATTATTAAATTTATCTCCTAACACATCATCAAGTATATTCAAAGCATGCATACGAACCAAAACGGGATCGGATGTTGTAATATCCCCTTTAATCAAAGCAATATGTTCAGCATAAGCGACACGATTAACATAAACAAACATCTTAAATTCATCACCATAGCGCGTATGAATTGTTGTTTCTAACGATCGTTCTATAATTCGATCATAACGTCTTCTATAGGCAATTAAATCTGCAATTGTACCAATTTTTAATCCATGAAGCTCTGCAAATTGAATAAGGTCATTACGGCGCGCCATACTTCCATCATCATTCATAATTTCACAAATTACACCTGAAGGATTAAGACCAGCTAATCTTGCAATATCAACAGCAGCTTCTGTATGACCTGTTCTGACTAATACACCTCCCTCACGAGCAACAAGTGGAAAAATATGGCCCGGGCTTGTTATATCATGGGCACCTTTCATCGGATCAATAGCTACTTGAATAGTATGTGTGCGATCTGCAGCTGAAATTCCCGTAGTTACACCTTCTCTTGCTTCAATGGAAACGGTAAAAGCTGTTTGATGTCTTGTTCCATTTTGAGTAGACATTAAAGGAATTTTTAAATAATCAACCCGCTCTTTAGTAAGAGCAAGACATATTAAACCACGGCCATTCTTAGCCATAAAATTGATTGCTTGTGGTGTTACCATTTGAGCTGGAAGAACCAAATCACCTTCATTTTCGCGTTCTTCATCATCCACCAAAATAAACATTTTACCATTTTTGGCTTCATTAATAATTTCTTCTGTTTCAGAAATTATCTCACTAAAAGTCATAATCATTCCTTTTTAATAAGATTTGCAAGATATCTTGCTATTAAATCTATCTCTAAATTTACTTTTTGCCCAACTTTTATAAATTGTAGATTTGTTGCCTTTTGTGTTGCAGGAATTATGTTGACGTCAAAAATATTATTTTTTACTTGATTAATTGTAAGAGAAATTCCATCAACAACAATCGAACCTTTTGGCGCAATAAATTTTAATAAGCCATCTTTTAATATATTAATTGCAAGTCTTATATTACCACCATCTTCTTTTATATCTTGGACAACACCTATACCATCTACATGCCCTAAAACTAAATGACCACCTAATTCATCCCCAAGTTTAAGTGGTCGTTCTAAATTAACAGGCATATTTATATACCAATCCCCTACGGTCGTACAAGATTGGGTTTCATTTGAAGCTTCAACTGCAAACCAATTATGGTCTTTTTTAATAACAGTAAGACAAACACCATGACACGCTATCGAAGCACCCATAGCTATAGTTTTTATATCATAATTTGTTCTAATCTCTAAATACATAATATCTCGTCTTTGTATAGACTGAATATGTCCTAGATCTGTTATTATACCAGTAAACAAATATTATTCCTTTATTATATTTAATTACTTTTATAAAATTCAATACTACAATCTTCAATCAATAGTTTTGATTGAAATACCAATTTTGGTAATTGATCAAGCTTCACATTTGGTAAAGATCCAAGTGCAGATAATCCATCAGATCCCATAATAGAATGCGCCCGAAACCAAACAATTCTATCAACCAAATTTTGCTTAACTAAATTAGTATTTAATTTATTACCACCTTCCACTAAAATTCTTGTAATACCTATTTTCATAATTTTTTCTAATACGTCTTTAAGACATAAATTCTGAGTGGCAGATTCTTCTATACCTTCAATAATTTTTACCCCTAGTAAAATTAAATCTTGTTTTTTCTTTTCATCAACATTTGGTAAAGTAAAAAAATAGGTTGGATATTTCTGTGCCTCTTGAACAATATGAGATTCTAAAGAAATATTAAGCTTTGGATCAAGAACAAATCGTACTGGTGAAAATTTCAAAAGACCTGGTAATCTGCAAGTCAAATATGGATTATCACGCAGTACTGTTTTAGCACCTATTAAAATTCCATCATTTTGGGAACGTAAAAGATGACCATAATGACGTGCTTTTTCATTTGTAATCCATTGGCTTTGCCCATCTTGATTTGCTATTTTTGCATCAAGAGTAGACGCAATTTTTAGCGTTACCAAAGGACGATGATATAAAAATCTATTAACAAAACCTGCATTAATTTCTAAAGCTTTTTCATAACCTATATTTTCAACAACTTCCAAACCAGCTGCTTTTAGTTTATGGATACCTTGGCCGTTTGTACGTGGATCAGGATCAGACATGGCAATAACAACACGACGAATCCCTGCGTCAATTAATGCATCTGCACAAGAAGGGGTTTCACCAACATGGGCACAAGGCTCAAGTGTAACATAGGCTGTAGCATTTTTAACTGAAGTATGAGCATTTTTTAATGCTTCAATTTCTGCATGTGGTCTGCCACCTAATTGTGTCCATCCCCGGCCTATAACATAATAATTATTTTTAATATTTTTTTTAATTAAAACACAAGCAACAGATGGATTGGGCCATGTCCTTCCTAACCTTCGTTCAGCTAGGGACAAAGCCATATTCATATATGAATTATCTAAAAAGGTTTGTATCAAAAATTTAAACCAACGATAAAAATATATAAAACCAATTACTCTTGGTCTACAACTAACTTGCCAATAAAATCTTCAAAATCTTTCGTTTCTCTAAAATTTCTGTACACAGAAGCAAAACGAACATAAGCTACTTGATCCAAATTATATAAGGCATCCATTACTAAACTTCCAATAGATTTACTTGGTACTTCGGGTTCACCAGCGCTTTCCAATCTTCTTACAATACTACTGACAACACGCTCTAGACGGTCTGCATCAATTGGTCTTTTACGCAAAGCTATTTGCATAGAACGTAATATTTTGTCTCTGTCAAAATTTTCTCTATCTCCATTCCCCTTTACAACCGTCAATTCACGAAGTTGTACTCTTTCAAATGTTGTGAAACGCGCCCCACAACCTGGACACTGACGACGACGTCTAATCGCCACATTATCATCAGTTGGACGAGAATCTTTTACTTGTGTATCGTCATTACCGCAAAATGGACAGCGCACTTTTCCCCCACGTGTTTTATTAGCTTATGATTCTATGATTTTATGAAAAAATAACATTAATTTACAGTTAAATAGTTTGATAGATAGGAAATTTTTTACATAAATCTTGAACATGTAATCTAATTTGTTTTCTTTTTTCCATTTGTATTTCACTACTCTCATTTAAACTATCTACTATTTCTGATATAAAATCAGCTGTTATTTTAAATTCTTCTGGACCAAAACCCCTAGTTGTTAAAACTGGTGTACCTAATCTAATACCAGATATAATTGTTGGTTTTTCAGGATCAAATGGAATAGCATTTTTATTACACGTTATATTTGCTTGCTCTAAAGCATGTTCCGCTTGTTTGCCGGTAATTTTTTTTGATCTTAAATCAACCAAAATCAAATGACTATCTGTACCCCCAGAAACCATATCAAAACCATTTTTCTTAAGATTACTAGCTAAAATTTGCGCATTATTAACCACAGATTTTGCATATTCTTTAAAAGAAGGCTGTAAAACTTCATAAAAAGCAACCGCTTTTGCTGCAATAACATGCATAAGCGGACCACCTTGTAATCCAGGAAAAAGGGCAGAATTAATTTTTTTTGCCAGTTCTTCGTTATTTGTTAAAACCATGCCACCTCGTGGACCACGTAGTGTTTTATGGGTCGTTGTTGTCACGATATCAGCATAGGGTAATGGATTAGGGTAGACACCACCAGCTACCAATCCAGCAAAATGGGCCATATCCACCATTAAATATGCACCTACTTTATGAGCAATATCTTTAAAACGTTTAAAATCAATAATTCTAGGATAAGCAGACCCACCTGCAATAATTAATTTGGGTTTATATTCCATTGCAAGTTTTTCAATTTCTTCATAATCAATTATGTTGTCTTGCTGCGTCACACCATATGAAATAGCTTTGAACCATTTTCCAGATAAATTTGGTGCCGCCCCATGGGTTAAATGTCCACCAGCAGATAAAGCCATTCCCATAATGCAATCTCCTGGTTGTAGTAAAGCAAGCATAACTGTCTGGTTAGCTTGTGCTCCAGAATGGGGTTGGACATTAGCAAAAGAACAATTAAATATTTTTTTTGCTCTTTCAATAGCCAACATTTCTACCTGATCAATAAATTCACATCCCCCATAATAGCGTTTACCAATATAGCCTTCTGCATATTTATTGGTTAACACAGAACCTTGGGCTTCTAAAACGGCCAAAGATACAATATTTTCTGACGCAATTAATTCCAATTGGTTTTGCTGTCTATCAAGCTCTTTCTTGATAGCTTGATCAATCTCAGGATCACATTTTTCTAATGGTGTATTAAAAATTGTTTTATAAGGAGGTGTTGAAAAATTCACTATTATTTGTCCTATATCAAATATCAATATTTCTTCATTAAATATAATTTTATCTTAATTATTATGCTTTTCTAATTTTTTAAGACGTCTTATATGTCTATCTCCCCCTTCAAATTCTGTATTTAAGAACGAGTCAACACAAGCTTTAGCTAAACTTTCACCTATTATTCTTGAGCCTAAACATAAAACATTAGCATTATTATGGAATTTAGATAATTGTGCAGACAAAGGATCAAAACAAAGTGCTGCTCTTATAAAATTATGACGATTAGCTGCAATAGACATACCTATCCCACTACCACAAATTAAAATCCCTAAATTTTTAGGATTATGATTAATTAATTGTACAACAGATTCAGCAATATCAGGATAATCTACCGAATCTTTATTATGAACACCTATATCTTGAACTTCATAATTCATGCTTATTAAATAAGATTTTAATATTTCCTTTAAATCATAGCCAGCATGATCTGAACCCAGGATAATAAAATAATTATTTTTATTATTCATTTTTATCCTCAAAGGATCCTAATGTTATAGAATAAGAATAATCTACCAATCTTCATCAAAGATTGCAAAGTTTTTTACGGATAAAAAGTAAAAATTACAAAGGCCACTTTTTGAAAAAGCGGCCTTTGCAAAAAAATATATTACGTAATGTTATTTGGTTTCTTGGCTAAATTTACCATTTGACCAAATATACCATGCATAACTTGGGTTTTTAATATCACCTTTTTCATCCCAAGAAAGATTACCCATAACTGTTTCAATTGAATGGCTACGAAAATAATCTGCAACCTTATGGTCATCTGTATCATTAAGAGCTGTAACAGCCGCTGCCCATGCTTGAACTGCGGCATAGCTTGATAAAGTGTACCCTTCTGGTTCATATTGTTGGCTACGGAATTTTTCAACAACCTCTTTAGCTGCAGGGAGATTAACAGCAGATGATGCATCACTAAAACGTGTATTTTCACCAGCAGGTCCGCTAATTGTCCAAAATTCTCCAGAATTTAGGGCATCACCCCCAACTAAATTGGCTTGAAGTCCTTGTTCACGTGATTGACGTACAATAAGGCCCGCATCATTATGATATCCACCTAAATAAATAACATCAATTTTAGCTTCTTTAAGTTTACTAATAAGAGCAGAAAAATCTTTTTCGCCAGATGTGTACGCTTCA
>JAIBAD010000012.1 GCA_019695395.1 Alphaproteobacteria bacterium | reverse complement strand
CAATGTGCCCCAGATTTCATCAAAAATAGTTCGCTTGCCAATGCGGCTGGATGGGTTGACGTTAATCACGAAACACTTTGTCATAACAAATATGATAATATATTTAGTTTGGGGGATATTGCATCCACCCCCAATGCAAAAACGGCAGCAGCTGTACGTAAACAAGCCCCCATAGTTGCAGAAAATATTATATGTGCCATGAATAATAAACCTCTCCATGCTTTATATGATGGGTACGGGGCCTGTCCTCTTACGGTTGAATATGGTAAAATCATTTTGGCTGAATTTGGGTATAATGGAAAATTATTGCCAACTTTTCCGCTTGATGGGACAAAACCACGCAGGCTTGCTTGGATGCTTAAAACAAAAATTCTTCCTAAAGTTTATTGGGATTATATGTTACGTGGAAAAGAATATTTGGCTAAACCTTTCATTCACACAAATATTCCAGAACTAGATCAACACCAGTTAAAGTAAAGTATTCCTAATGGATTTTGTTACATATGTAACAACGTTTTTTTCAGGAAGCTTGGTTGGGTTTTCTCTAGGCTTAGTTGGGGGTGGGGGATCTATTTTAGCAACCCCTTTATTACTTTATTTTGTTGGAATTAAAAATCCTCATTTCGCTATTGGAACCAGTGCCCTTGTAGTTGCCGCAGGTGCTGCTAACAATTTAATTGGATATATTAAACATAATCATATTTATTGGCGGCCTGCCCTTATCTTTGCTTTATTTGGAATAGTTGGTACGTTTTTTGGATCAACTATTGGAAAAAAAATTCCAGGGGATTATCTTTTATTTTATTTTGCTTTATTTATGATAGGTGTTTCATTTTATATGTTTTATAAATCTCAGCCTATTGAAAATAAAGAAAAAGCAATTTGTTATCCTTTACTTATGGGTCTTGCTTTTATTGTTGGGGGGGTCTCTGGCTTTTTTGGTATTGGGGGTGGATTTTTGATTGTCCCTAGTCTTATTTTCGTAACAGGTATGCCTATTATTTCTGCGATTGGGTCGTCCTTGGTTTCAGTCACATCATTTGGCTTAACAACAGCTATAAATTATGCTTATTCTGACCTGATAATTTGGGATGTAGCTTTTATATTTATTTTGGGTAGTTTTGTAGGTGGTTATGGGGGAAGGCGGTTAGCCCGGCATCTTGCACTTAATAAAAATATACTTCACAAAGTGTTTGCTTTTATTCTTCTTCTGGTAGCTATTTATATGTTAATAAGGCAAATCAATTTTTCTTTTTTATAAAGAAAATTATTTATTTTTGTTTATTCATCATCAATTCTTGATAGATAATGCATTAGACAAGTTTTTACATAATTCCATATATATATTTAATGTAAATATATACAAATAATTAATATTATTAAGTAAATAAACATATGATTTTTAGTTTGATAAATTTAATAATCTATCAACTAAAAAATATGAAGAATTTATAGATAAAAATACAGAGAGAAATTATGGTACAAGAAACAATATTTGAAAAACCCTCTTTTGTTTCACGTTTGTGGAAAAATGCTACATCACGTATACCAAATTTAAAAAATAAAAATGATGAAATAAAATTTCAAACAAATGGCGTGTTAACTTTGGGAGTTGAAATCGAATTACAGCTTATTGATAAAGTAACCTTTAACCTTGCATCCCGTGCAGAAGAATTATTAAAAGCTACCCAACATTTAAAAAAGATTAAGCCCGAATTTTATTTAAGTACAATTGAAATCAATACCGATAAATGTACAACGGTTCAAGAAATTGACCAAGATTTACGAACAACACTTACGGCTCTCAACCCCATTGCCGATAATCTTGGGATTACTTTTTCAACGACAGGATCCCATCCTTTTGCTAAATATTCGGATTGCATTATTTCCCCATCGGAACGTTATCTTGATCTTATAGATCGTAATCAATGGCTCACCCGTCGTATGACAGTTTATGGATTACATGTCCATTTAGGTATGGCAAATGGTGATGATTGCATAAGATATAATAATTTTTTGATGTATTTTTTACCCCATTTATTGGCCCTATCATCAAGTTCTCCTTTTTGGCAAGGTGTGGATACAGGTCTTTCTTCTTATCGACCCACAACGTATGAAGCATTGCCAACGGCAGGGCAACCTTATCATGTCCATAACTGGCAGGATTTTGAACGTCTTTATAATTCACTTAAAAAATGTGGATCGATTAAAGTTTTAAAGGATCTTTGGTGGGATTTGCGACCAAGTCCATCTTATGGAACTTTGGAAATCAGGGTTTGTGATGGGTGTGCAACCCTTTATGAAACGGTTGCTATTACAGCTTTTATTCATACATTGACCCATTGGTTCGCCGATAATGGGAGTTGGTTGGAATCGGTAAATTATCCACCACGCTGGTTGTCACGTGAAAATAAATGGCGTGTGATGCGTTATGGTTTGGATGCTGAATTGGTTATGAATACGGATGGTAAAACAAAACCCTTACGTGAAGATATCAATGAATGGTTGGATAAATTAAAACCCTATAGTCAAAAAATGGGATATGAAACGTATCTATCGAATATTCAACTATTGCTTGAACGTAATATAAGTTCAGATCGTCAAAGAAAAATCTTTCAAAAAAATGGGTTTTTAGAAGACATTGTCGCCTTTAATATTCAGGAATTTTTAGCTCAAAAGCCTTTATGGGATTTATTATAAACCATTTATCATAAAAGCGATCTTAGTTACTTGGTTCCAGGCGTAAAATACGTCCATCATCATTATCTGTAATCAAATAAATTAACCCATCTGGGCCTTGTTGGATATCACGAATGCGTTCTTCTAAATCTTGAAGTAATCGTTCCTCTTTAACTATTTTATTTTCTTTTATTTCAAGTCTGATTAAACATTCACCTGAAAGGGCACCTAAAAATAAATTATTTTTCCATTGGGGAAAACGATCACCAGTATAAAACATCATGCCGGAAGGTGATATCGAGGGGGTCCAATGATAAATTGGTTCAATAAATCCATGAGATGCATGCTCATCTGGAATGGGAACGCCCGTATAATGGGACCCATAACTTGCTTGGGGCCAGCCATAATTTTTACCAGCTTCAATGATATTAATTTCATCTCCACCTCTGGGCCCATGTTCTGCTGCCCATAAAATCCCTGTGTCAGGATTTAATATGGCGCCTTGAACATTGCGATGCCCATAGGACCAGATTTCTGGTAATACATTTTTTTGATGAAGAAAAGGATTATTTGATGCAGGTGTCCCATCCTTATTGATATGGACAATTTTACCAAGATCAGTTGATAAATCTTGGGCTTTATCGCGGTAATCAAAACGTTCACCCAGTGTTATAAATAATGTCCCATCTTTGGCAAAAACAAGACGTGATCCCCAATGATTATCACCAATTACTTTAGGGTATTGGCGAAAAATTACCTTAACATTTTCTAAAACCCTATCATTTAATGTGGCTTGAGCCACGGCTGTACCGGCTTTCCCATCAATTTCTTCTGCATAAGAAAAGTAAATAAAATGATTTTGGGTAAAATTAGGATCCAGAGCGATATCTAATAAACCACCTTGCCCCTCATTATAGACTTTCGGAAGATTTTGGATGGGATCAGACAGATCACCATTTTTTGAAATAATTCTTAATCTTCCAGGTCGTTCTGTGACCAATATACGGTCATCAGGGAGAAAAACAAAACCCCAGGGATGTTCTAATCCTTTGGCTATGGTGATAACCTTAATCAAACCGGAACTTGAAGAAAATTCTTGGGCATAGATTTGTGAAATAAATAACAAAGTAAATAAAACTATCCCAATAAAATATTTCATCCATCCACCTTTAATATAATAATTTTATAATTTATAAAATGTATTGTGATCTTAAAAATAATAAAAATCATTATAAAATGTGATGTGTATTAAATAAAATTTATTTCTGATTGAATTTTTACAAAAAAATAATTTCTTAAATTGATTAATATAAATTTTTTTTATCTGATTCATTCTGATTCATAATCAAAAATAAAATCAAGATTACACATAAAATTTCTTTATGGATTAAAATTAGTTATACGATAATGGTAGGTATTATTATTCCTTCATATTGGCGTGATTATGGTCCTATTAATTTTCTTTGGTTTTCAGATATCGCTTTAATTGTAATGGTCCAGCCTTATAGTTAGAAATGGAGTGTCGGCAAGTATAATGGTTGTTGGTGTTTTGCCGTTGGAAATTATTTGGATGGATGGTTTTTTTTCAGGTGGAGCATTATTTGATAGTGCGGATTATATGTTTGATAAAACCATCTCTTTATATTTACGTTTATTATTCCTTTTTCATTTTCCAATACCAGTTGTTATTATTTTATGATTAAGCGTTTGGGATATAATCCAAGAGCTTTATGTTTTCAAATAGTTTTAGGAATTGTAGTCATTTTTTAACCTAACCTATTTTGCCAATCCGGAAGAAAATATAAATTGGATTTTTAGACCCATCTTTTTACAAAATATTTTATTTACTTTTATATATAAGAGCGTTGATGTTAAGTTTAATTTTTTTTGTGTATATTCCTACGCATTATTTTTTAAATATTGGATCAAAAATAAAATAATTTAAAAATAATTTTTTTGATCCCAATCAAATACAAAAATAAAAATATTCTATATAATAATAAAAGGTGTACCCATAAGGAGTATCCATAATGAACAAAGACCAAAAAGATATAGTTGCTATTCATCAAAGCCCAACAATATGGGTTTTAGTTGCTGATGGTAAACAAGCCCAAATTTATACCCTTACAGTTCAAGAACGACATATTCCCCATAAAGGTGGGGTTAAGAATTCCGAAGAACTTTTAGAACAAAATATTATACCTATCGAAAATATGAAATGGCATGCAGATTCACCAGCAATGTATGATATTGGCCGAAATGCCACGGGAATGGTTCATGAAAGTGTTGGGTCTGCGCGACATATGGGTGAACCCCGTATTGACGTACGCAAAGAAGTTAAACAGAATTTTGCGGTTACTCTTACAACCCATTTAAATCAGGAAATTCTACAACAAAAATTTGATCAACTGATCATTATTGCCCCGCCAGAAATGTTGGGAGAGTTACGTAAAGGATTTAGTGATTTGGTTCAAAAAAATATTATCGCAGAACTACCCAAAGGATTTACCAAATTAGATCATAAAACTCTTTTCGAACATTTAAAAACGTTTCTTGGTAACCAAATGAGCAAAATGACCAATACGAAATAATTTAATGAAAGCTATGTAAATGTTTATAAGCTGTACAATTTTTCGAAATGGGGCATTGATCACAAACAAATCGACGACTTTTATTTATATTGATAAAAGAGACATGGCGTCCAGTCACTTGAATCCCATAACTTTTCAACTTTCGCAAACTACGCGAAAATGCTTCTAAAGTTATATGCAAACGAGATGCCATTAATGTTTTGCTATAAGGTAGCATAAACCCAAAAGGGTTAAGTTTGTGATCTATACACAGTTTTTTTAAATGACATGCAACAATTTGTGATGTCTCCATTGATGAAGATTGTTCAATTTCCAACCGGATTTGCTGCAATTTTTTTAAGATGCTCCCAAATAATTTCGGTGTTAAATTATTAAAATCAGATAAATGATTTTGGATCCATATAGCATCTATTTCTATAAGGGAAGAATTGGTAATTGTTCGTGCTGTATATTGATAAGTTGGATCTATGCTTGTAATTTCATCAAAGGCAAGCACATCACCTTTAATTAAAATTTCTGACATTATTTTTTGACCACTTATGTTTTCACGAGAAATTTCTATTATGCCTTCTAAGATAATATAAAAATTTTTAGCTAGGTCTTCTCTATTATAAACAATTTCTTCTGGCTTAAAATGACGTACATGACTATTTTGAATTACTAATAAATTTTCGTCTTCACTAGTATCAGAAAATAAATTTAAGGTTTTAAGGATATCAGAAGATAAAATCATAAATTTAATTATAGTCATTCAATAAAGATGTAATTAATTTTTTAATTATGCCTTTATTGAATTCAATAGAACTATGTGTTTTGTTTTATTTCAATCTTACGTGTTTTAGATTGAGAACCTAGTTTTTTAGGAATAGTAATTGTTAAAATACCATTTTTACACTGGGCTTCTGTATCATCAAGATTTGCTGTTTCAGGTAACGTAATTGTTCGTTGAAATGAACCATATGAACATTCTTGGTGATAACAATCTTCATGCTCTTCTTTATTTTCTTGTTTTTTTTCACCCTTAATTGTTAAATGACCATCACTTGCTGTAATTTCTATATCTTGTACATTGATGCCAGGAATTTCTGCTACAATTTTAAATTCTTTTTCTTTTTCACTTACATCAATAGATGGGTTTAAAGAATTAAGATTATTATTAAAATGTTCCCATGGAGAAACTGCCCCACCACCAAAAAAATTATTAAATAATCTATTCATTTCATCTTGAAGTGATAAAATAGGATTCGTTCTTTGATGAACAGGTATATTAGTTTTATTGGTGCGTAATAAATCACGAATAGCCATGAATTATCTCCTTGGTTTATGGGGCGATAATAGGGGAATTAAATGTTTGTGATAAAGTAAAACAAGAAGTATAAAAAAAACATTAAGTATTTAGGTTTGTTTTATTAATAATGCATATGTTATGGGATCACTTTTTCAAATTCACCAGTTTCTTTATTAAGAATGGTCAAAATGCCTGAGCGTAAATTAAAATACCATCCATGAATAGCTAATTCGTTTTTATTTATTCTTTCCTTAATCCAAGGAAAGGTTTGTAAATTTTTCAAAGAAATTTTTAATGATTCTTTAGCACATGCATGCATTTTATTTTCAAGTGGCTCTTCTGACATATCATGTTGAATCTTATCTCGTGCGCCTTTGGCAATATTAACCCAAGGACGTATAAAGCTATATTCATCATGATCAATTTCATCATGCATAACAAGGGCTCTAATCCCAGCGCATCTGCTGTGGCCCATAACGACAATGTGACGGATATTTAGATGTTTAACAGCAAATTCAATGGCCGCACTTGTCCCATGATATTCATCTTTAGCAGGCGAATAAGGGGGAACCAAATTTGCGACATTTCTAATAACAAAAATTTCCCCCAATTGCGCCTTAGTAATAATAGATGGGTCAACCCTGGAATCGCTGCACGCAATTACCAAAACTTCTGGGGATTGCCCTTCTTCGGCAAGTTTTTTTAAATAATCTTCCGAATAACTCTGGGTGTGAAATTCTTTATAACCTTCGATGAGTTTATCTATTCTGCGCATGAGCTTTTGTTCAATAAAAGATTGGAATAATGTCCTGTATATTAAAAGAAAAAAAAAATAAGTAAACATAGTTTTAATTAAGAACTTGACAAAAAGTTTTTTACCTATTATTTAACCATATAGTTAATTAACTTAAAGGTTAAATATAAAATTAATGAATGATCATTTAAGTATAGTTTTTGCAGCTCTTGCCGATCCAACCAGACGGGCAATTTTGGCAAAGTTAACATTGGGTGAATTGTCGGTAAATGAATTGGCAAAACCCTTTGCCATATCTGCGCCTGCAATCACAAAACATTTAAAGGTGTTGGAACATGCTGGGCTTATTATCAGGGGGCGGGAAGCCCAATGGCGTCCTTGTAAATTAAAGGCTGAGCCTTTAAAAGATGCAGCTGATTGGATTGATGTCTATAGAGATTTTTGGGAACAAAAATTTGATAATTTAGAAAAATATTTAAAAAAATTAAAAACAAAAGAAAAAAAACATCACTATAAAAAAAGGTAACAAGATGATCCTCGAAGAAAAAAAGGGCGCAGAACTTTGTATCACACGTATTTTTGATGTCCCAAAAGATAAAGTTTTTCAAGCTTGGACAGATGCGTCATATTTAAAACATTGGTGGGCACCAAAAACTTGTACGCTTACCTATTTAAAAATTGATTTTAAAGTGGGAGGTACAATTCATTCTTGTATTAAAACGCCAAATGGAAAAGAATGTTGGATGAAGGGCGTATATCAAGAAATTATTGTGCCTGAAAAAATCGTTTATACCTCAACCATTGTTGATAAAAATGGCAATTCCGTATCACCCGTTGATGTTGGGATGGATAAAGATTGGCCACGAGAGACACTCATAACGGTTCATTTTGATGATATGAAATCTAAAACAAAAATAACATTATCCCAAACCGTTCTAGAATCTTTGGCCAAGAGAACAGGGGCATATCCAAGTTGGGTGGAAATGTTTGATCGTTTATTTGATATTTTAATAAAATTTTAATTATATAAAATGAAAGGACAATAAAATGACTACAAAAGAATTTATGATATCCCATACATTTGATGTGCCACGCGCCACTATGTTTAAAATATGGACAGATCCCCAGCATTTAAAACATTGGTGGGGGCCAAAAGGATTTAAGGTACGTGTGGCCGATATGGATTTTAAGGTAGGGGGCAATTTTCATTATTGTTTACTTGCGCCCGATGGCTCGGATATGTGGGGCAAGTTTGTGTTTCGTGACATTGTGCCCAATGAACGTATTATTTTTATCAGTTCTTTTTCAGACGAAAAAGGGTCAATAACGCGCCATCCTATGAGTATGGATTGGCCATTAAAAATGCTTTCAACAATAACATTTGAAGAAAACCAAGGTAAAACAACCGTTACTGTTAAATGGTTACCTTATGAAGCTACGGATAAAGAAATTCAAACATTTGAAGAAGGCAGATCATCTATGCAGCAAGGTTGGAGTGGTACCTTTGAACAGCTTGAAACTTATATAGATAAAATTTAGTTATTTCTATAATAAATGTAAAGGTTGGGTAATATGTTTCAAAAATAAAATTATTGTTCTAAAAATTTTTGGCAAGATGTTTATAAAGTGTATTTGGATAATCGAACAGAATTTTTATGTCTATTTTGTTATAAGAATTTAATAAACATACTAGGTAATAGAGAGTTTTATGATAAAATCTAACACCCAATCAAACATTGTAATTACGCGCATTTTTGATGCGTCCCCAGATTTGGTTTTTAAAGCTTGGACAAATCCAGATTGTTTAAAACATTGGTGGGGACCTAAAAATTTTACCACCCCATTTTTTACAGTTGATTTTCGGGTTGGGGGTATTTTTCGGTATTGCATGCGATCAGCAGATGGTAAAGATTTTTGGGGACGTGGCCTTTACAAAGAAATTATTGTCCCAGAGAAAATTGTCTATTTAGATGGATTTACCGATGAAGAAGGAAATTTAGTATCCGCAAAACATTATGGGTTAAGTTCAGATTGGCCATTGGAAACGTTGGTGACGTTAACCTTTGTATCTGATCAAGGCAAAACAAAATTTGCTTTGGAACATGCGAATATGATTTTGGGTAAAGAACGTGATATGACCGAAGCTGGTTGGGGCGAAATGTTGGATCGCCTGGAAGACTATCTGGTCGATGGATTAATGGGTAAGAGAATATAATTTATTAATAAAATTAAATTTACAATATTTTGAATTATAAGTATTATTAGTTGTTACTAATAAATAGTAGCTGAGAAATTTAATTTAAAAAAAATGCTATTATGGATGACTTATATAGTATACGTAAAAAATTAACTTTTGCTCAAGCCGAAGGTCGTGAGCCACTGCCTACCCAATTACAACTTAAAGAAATTACATTTCAATTAAAAGCTCGTTTGTATGATGTTATTTATTCATCTCTTGAAAAAGATTTTAAATATCTCACTAATATGGGGTTTTATATATTAAAAAGTAGCCAGTGGTATAAAATATTGCGCGCAAGGTATGTAGATCGTGGTGGAATAGTAGATCAATTTAGTGATAATGCAGATAAAAATACCGCCCATATTAAATTTATAATTTTCCAAGGTGATTATAGTGAAATTTTTGACTTTATTCAATTTATTTTACGTCATTCTGACTGCCCAAAAGATTTTAGTTTATTTATAGATAAAGTTTTATTAGATTGTAAAGCTGCATATCGTGTATTCGATAATGATACGATTATTCCAATTGTTTCAGAGGAAGAATGTAAAGTGTTAAAAAATGCTTTTGTAGATTTAAAAGCAAAAGAATTTGTAGGTATTCGAGAACATTTGCGTGATGCTGGTCAATATTTAACCCAAGGATATTATAATAAAAGTATACGTGAAAGCATTAGTGCTGTTGAGGCTGCTGCCCGTATTATTTCTAAAAATGACAAAGCTATGCTTAGTGATGCTTTGAAAGAATTGGAAAAAAATAAAAAAATTCATCCGGCTTTAAAAGAAGGATTTATTAAATTATATGCTTATACAAGTGATGAGAAAGGTATACGTCACGCTAAAGGAGTTGATGATACAAGTGATGAATATGATGCTTTGTTTATGATAGGTGCATGTGCATCTTTTATATCTTATTTAATAAATAAGATACGTATTTAATTTTATAAATAAGTGTCATTTTTATTATTATAAGTAGTAAAATCTATTTAAATTATTTTAGATTTGGTTAATTTGATAGTATTAGAAATATTTTTAAAAAATAAATTATAAAATAATCATTGCTATGCAAGTCGACAAGATTATACAAAAAATAAAAAAGCTTGGTGATCCTAAGGTTAAAAAGACTAAAGAACGGTTTGCTATTTATGCTGAAAATTCATATGGGATTTTTTTAAAAGATATTCAAGTTTTGGCAAAAGAAATTGGGTCCAATGATAACTTGGCTATAAAACTTTTTGATACCGGTATTTATGAAGCGCGTTTGCTTGTCCCCCATATTTTTAACCCCAACAATCTAACCAGCAAGCTTATGGATAAATGGGTCCAAACCTTTGAAAACTGGGAAATTTGTGATACTTTTTGTATGGGATTTTTTGGGGTTAGTCCCCATGCCTATACTAAGGCTTTGACATGGCCAAGTAATAAAGGTGAATATCAAAAACGGGCCGGGTTCGTGTGCATGGTATCTTATGCTTTTACCAATAAAGATGCATCGAATGATGATGTTCGAAAATTTTTTTCCCTTATCGTCCAGCATGCCCAGGATGAACGAAAATATGTGATGAAGGGAATTAATTGGGCGTTGCGCCAAATAGCCAAGCGTAATTCCGATTTATATCAGGAAGCGATAGATCTTGCCCATCATATTAAAGATTTGGGAGGCAAAGAAGCCAGATGGATTGCCAATGATGCATTGCGTCAATTAAAACGACCAAAAATATCTATGAAAAATTATCCGCGATCTATTTATGGTAAAAAATAACTTAATTAAGTTGATATGTTCATTTGGTTAAAATAAAATTTTATTTTTTGTTATTTTAACAATAATAGCCCATAAAATGGATAGAACTGAACCCGCAAGAACACCTATTTTAACCATATCTTGGGTAGTATGCGCGTCAAAAGCAAGAATGCCAATAAATAAGCTCATGGTAAAACCAATCCCTGCTAAAATAGATACAAAATAAATATCTTTAAAGGTAGCCCTTTCTGGTATACCTACCAGTCTGCATTTAATTAATAAATAACTTATCCCAAAAACACCAACTTGTTTTCCTATAAAAAGACCAAGGGCAATGCCCATGGGCAATGGTTCTATAATTGATGATAGGTTAAGATCGACGATATTTACCCCTGCTGATGTGAAAGCAAAAAGGGGCAAAACAAAAAAACTAACAAAAGGATGAAGCAAAGTTATAAATTTATTAACTGGGGAATAATTTGATTTTGGATTACGCATAGGGATAAGAAGCCCAAGAAGAACGCCCGATAAGGTGGTATGAATACCGGAATAATAAAAACAAAACCATAAAATAATACCCATAAGGATATAAGGAAATAAATTGGTAACAGAAAATTTATTTAGAAGTAATAAAACAATAAGGCTAAAAGCAATAAGGATTATGGGGAATAAAGTAATATCATTATTATAGAATAAAGCGATAAGAGTAATTGCCCCTAAATCATCAAAAATAGCAATCGATAGTAAAAATATTTTGATCGATGGGGGAATTTTTTTAGCAACCATTGAAAAGATAGCAAGCGCAAAAGCAATATCTGTTGCAGATGGAATGGCCCATCCATGAAGTGTTATGGGGGATTTATAGTTGATGAAAATAAAAATTAGAGCAGGAATAATCATACCACCAAGGGCTGCCATCATGGGTAAAATGATTTGATCGCGTTTGGTTAAAAATCCTTCTTTAATTTCGCGTTTTAATTCTAGTCCAATAACCAGAAAGAATAAAACCATTAAAACATCTTGGACCCAATGGCTCAAAGATTCAGAGAACGTAATATTATATATTGAAAACCCTAGGGGAATAATGATGAAGTTCTGGTACCAATTGTTAAAATTACTATTTGCTATCATTAAAGCGATGATGGCAAAGGTAATCATAACAATACCACCTGCCGATTCTGTTGCTATAAATTGGCGCAGAAATTTTGATATAAGAGTATAAGTTTTTATAGAATTATTGTTTTTATTTTTCATAAATATGAACGTTATTTAGATTGGGTTAGAATGGTTTCAAGTGTATGTTGCATAACAATATTAACGAGATAAAGTTCTATTTTATTCATAGCTTCTAGGGCATAAGAACTTCCATCATTTGTTGCTATAACAAGTGCAGAGTTTTGCTGGGGTAAAATAACATGACGTGCATAATGAAACCCATTGCCTCCATCATGTAAGAGCTCTGATCCCATACGAATAAACCCTGCACTTGTATATTCTTGGCCTCGATCATCAGGTACAATAAGATAGGGGGTTTCAACTATATTTTTCTGGCTTAAAAAAAATTGAAGCAATTTTATCCAATCAACAATACTAGCCCGCATTCGTCCAGCAGGGATATGAATATCAGGATTATCCATATTAACAGGCGTTATAATATGGGTATCTGAATGAGTGTGCCCCCATGGATCATTAGGTATTCCATCGATTTCATCTACCCATGGATCACAAATAATTTCTATATTAAAAGGCTGATTAATATAAATATGTATTAATTGTTCAAAGGATTTGTTGGTAACAAAACTTGCAATCTGGCCTAATAAAATATAATTTAAATTACTATAATAAAATTGATTGCTCTTATTGTCATATGGCGTGTTTAAGCCATCTTCTGTAGGTAATCCAGATGTATGTGTAAGAAGTTGGGCAAGGGTTACATCTTGATAGTTTTTATTAATAGATAAATTTGGAAAAAAAGAAAAAAGCTTATCCTCAAAATTTAATTTTCCTCCATCAACTAATTTTTGAATTAAGGTAGCTGTTACGGATTTACTAACTGATCCAAAACGAAATTTGTCGTTAAGAGTAACAGAAGCAGAATGACCAATTTTTCTAACCCCACATACGGCGGAAATAACATGATTATTACAAGTCAATGCTGCAGCGAGAGCAGGCAAATGATATTGGGTCCGAATAGTTTCAAGATAGTTTTCTAAATTCTGCATAGATTTATTTATACAATTTATTAGGAAAAATAAATCCTATTTTATTAAATAAGGTAAAAATAATAAGCCTTGACATTGATATATGTATATATTATAAATGTATATATTAAATTATAGGAGAAAATGATGTGGACGAAGACATATTCAACTATGTGCCGGGATATAAGCAGCAAGCAGATGTGGAAATTATTTTCCAATGTTAATGATTGGCCCACATGGGATAAGAACATCGACTATACAAACATGACAGGCAATTTTGAAAAGGGTAATTCCTTTACCTTAAAACCAAAAGGTGGATTTAAGGTAAAAGTAACGTTGATTGAGGTTGTTCAAAATAAAAAATTTACCGATGTGACCCACTTCCCTTTGGCGAAGATGTATGATGAGCATAAATTTGAAGAGACATCCCAGGGTTTAAAAATAACCAATACCCTTTCTGTTGAGAGAATTTTGGGATTTTTATGGATAAAACTTGTTGCTGAAAATATTGTAAAAGCATGGCCCCAAGAAATTGCTAATCAAATTCTTGTGGCACGCACCCTTTAAGGAAATACTATGGCCCGTAAACCCCCAATTTTTTCTTATAAAAAAGCAGAAGATAGTACTGGCTTTTTATTATGGCAAGTGATGACAATTTGGCAAAGAAATCTTAATGCTTTATTGAAACCATTTGATTTAACCCATGGTCAGTTTGTGGTGATGGCATCAACCTACTGGTTACACCTACATAATCAAACCGTAACACAAATTGATATTGCCTTACATGCTAAAATGGATCCTATGGTTGTATCTAATATTTTAAAAATTCTGGTTCAAAAAAAACTGATAGTACGGACGCATTCATCTATAGATACGCGGGCAAAACTTGTAGAACTAACAGAAAAAGGAATATCACTTTTAAATTCAACTGTTAAAGAAGTAGAAAATTTTGATAAAAAGTTTTTTTCAAAAATTGGCAAAGATATATCTTTTTTTAATAAAAGTTTACAAAATATTATTGAGGGGAAATGAAATGGCACGTCATTTTATAGGGGTAGTATCCAAAAATCATGTTATGCGAGGTATAGATATGGGGATCGCCCAAGTTTGTCACGGCAAAAAATCAAGTTTATTACGTATGAAAAAAGGGGATTGGCTTTGTTATTATTCGCCAAAAATATCTATGGAATCAAATGAACCTTTGCAGTATTTTACAGCGCTTGGCCAAATGGTTGATGATATTGTATATCAAGTTATCGAGTCTGAAAATTTTAAGCCCTTTCGCCGTAAAGTGCATTATGAAAAGATTAATGAAATACCAATTAAACCATTTATTCCTTTATTATCCTTTATTAAGAATAAAAAATCATGGGGGTATATTTTCCGCTATGGATTAATCGAAATACCTGAAAGTGATTTTCATCTTATAAGTCAAGCAATGAAAAATAAAATTGATACAAAAGGTAATCTTGGTTATAATAATAAAACCATTCAATAAATTTTTATTTCAATTATTTTCTGAAAGATTTTTTTTATGATAAAGACAAAAGCCTATGCGGCCTTGGATGCCGGATCACCTTTACAACCTTTTTCATTTGAACGAAGAGATCCAAATCCTTCGGATGTTGTTATTAAAATTGATTATTGTGGAATATGTCATACAGATATTCATCAAGTGCGTAATGAATGGAAAAATTCAACCTATCCTATGGTGCCTGGTCATGAAATTGTAGGAACTGTTGTTAAAATAGGGACAAAAGTTACAAAATATAAAGTGGGCGACAAAGTGGGGGTTGGATGTTTTGTTGATTCATGCCGCGTTTGTTCATCGTGTCAAAATCATTTGGAACAATATTGTTTGAATGGAATGTCAGCCACATATAATTCTGTGGAACGTGATGGTAAAACAAAAACCCAGGGTGGATATTCTGATCACATTGTAGTTGACGAAAACTATGTTCTACGTATCCCACAAAATCTTTCCTTGGACGCTGCTGCACCTTTATTGTGTGCAGGTATTACACTTTATTCACCCTTGATGCATTGGAAGGCAAGTAAAGGGAAAAAAATTGCCATTATTGGATTGGGTGGTCTTGGCCATATGGGGGTTAAACTTGCCCACGCATTAGAGGCAGAAGTTACCGTGTTAAGCCATTCTACCAAAAAAGAAAATGATGCCAAAAAACTAGGGGCTGATTATTTCTATAGCACCCAAAATCCAGAAACATTTAAAAAACTTCAAGGTTATTTTGATCTTATCATTAATACGGTTTCTGCCGTATTGGATTGGAACCAGTATCTGTCTTTAGTTAAAATTGATGGGCATATGGTTGTGGTAGGGGCACCTGATGCGCCGGTACCTATTATGGCATTTTCTCTTGTAGCAGGGCGCAAAACCTTGGCGGGGTCGATGATCGGGGGCATTAAGGAAACCCAAGAAATGTTAGATTTTTGTGGTAAACATAATATCGTATCAGATATCGAATTGATTCCCATTCAACAGGTTAATCAAGCTTATGAAAGAATTCTTAAAAGTGATGTACGTTACCGCTTTGTTATTGATATGGCATCTTTAAAATAATAGAAAAAGATATGAATAGTTTATACGATATCAATGTATATGATGCAGAGGAAAATTTGGTTTCTCTTAAATCATATAGGAATAAAATTGTCATGATTGTGAATGTTGCATCAAAATGTGGATTAACGCCCCAATATGATAAATTACAAAAATTGTACGAACAATATCGGGGTCAAGGATTTATTATCCTTGGGTTTCCTTCGAATGATTTTGCTGGCCAAGAACCTGGAACCAATAAAGAAATACAGGAATTTTGTCGCTTAAATTATGGCGTAACTTTTCCTGTATTCGCAAAAATTCATGTAAAGGGTTCGGATTGTCATCCACTTTATACATGGTTGGTACAAAATTCTCCGCAAAAAAAATCTGAATATATACAATGGAATTTTGAAAAATTTCTTATTGATCACAAGGGCCATGTAAAAGTACGATATGCACCTGATACGGATCCTGAAGATCCTAAAATCATTCAAGATATCAAAAATGAATTAAAAAATATTTCATAATGTTTTATGAAATATTTATTTTTTAATATGTTCTGGTCTGATACCCATTCCTACGATATATCCGCTTAAGCGGCGAAGAAAAGGCCATCTATTTAACAAACGTAAGGGTAATGGTATAGCAAAAGGACGTGCGTTATTTAAAACCGTGAAAATTATTCTTTTTTGCAGAAAAAGTTGTAATAATTGAATGAAAACAACAGGCCAATAACGTCTTTTCTGTATCGCTTTAAGATGCTGTAAGGTCAAATTTTTTTGTTGTAAGGGCTTAATTAAAATATTAGCTGCAGCCACAGCATCTTGGATAGCAAGATTGATTCCAACCCCACCAACCGGCGACATTGCATGGGCTGCATCTCCAATGCAAAGAAGACCAGGGCAATACCAACGCAACAAACGATCAATTTTAACAGTCAAAAGTTTAATTTGATCCCAATCTTTTAATTCGTGAACACGGTCGGTAAGTAAAGGTACAATATCAATAAGGCATTGATGAAAATTTTCTAACCCCATCTTTTGAATTTTTATAGCTTCGTCTTTGGGAATAACATATCCACATTGCCAATAATCCTCACGATTAATCATAACCATAATTTTGCCAGGTATGAAACGACCCGCGGTTTGGATTGGATCGTCTTTTTTTCTTGAAAGGCGAAACCATAAAACATCAATCGGTACCCCATAATTTTTCAAAGGCAATTGTGCTTGATCATGTACTATAGAATGGCGGCCATCTGCACCTATGACAAGGTCACTGTTAATTTCAAAAGGTTGATTATTTATCATACCTTCTACACCCATAATATGGGTATCATTTTTAATAAGCCCAGTAATCTTAGCATTCATCATTAAACGAAAATTGGGATAATTTTCCGCATGTTTTTTTAGGAAATTTAAAAAATCCCATTGGGGCATCATTGCAATAAAAGGGGCATGCACAGAAAGATTGGTAAAATCTGCAATAGCTATATTATGGTCACCCACCCTGCCATTTAAAGTAAATATTTTTTGGTGGGGTAATGTTAGAAAATCGTTTAATAATCCAAGTTCATGAATAATTTCCATTGTAGAAGGGTGTACCGTATCACCACGAAAATCGCGTAAAAAATCATTATGTTTTTCTAAAACAATAATGTCAATTCCAGCTTTGGCAAGTAATAATCCTATCATCATGCCGGCGGGACCACCCCCTGCAATACAGCAAGTTGTTGATAAGGATAAAGTTTTTTCTGATACCATATTATTCTCCCTGATTTTTGTTATTATAACAAAATTATTTGATTTTTATTAATTATACTAACCGATTAATAGAAAAACTATAAATAAAATTATATTATTTAGTATGACCAGACCTTCTTATTTGAATTTTAATCATAAAAAATATAGATGGAAAAGTAATATAGATTATCGCCAACATCCAGAAGCTTATTATGTTGGTAAAGGGGAGCAAGGTGTGCTTATGTGTAATCCATATAAAAAGGAGATTCTACCTTATTGGCGATTTAAAAATCCAGAAATCGCAATAAAAAGTAGCCAAATAATATATAAAATGTTTTTAAAATATTTAACCCGAAATGAATTTGTTGGAGCAGATATGGCAAGAAAATATTTGCAGATGGGTTTTACAAGGGCAAGACGTTATGCGAATTATAAGGGGGGGCGTAAGTATGCTAAAGGAGATTATCATTTATTAGAAAGGGGAACAGGTGACGAGGAAAAAGCGAAAAGTGCAGAGATATTTTTTCAAAAATGGCAGAGAGCCGAAGCACATCCTAAATATAAAAAATTAAAACAACAATGGAAAATGATGTATGGATAAATAATATTAAATTATTTGGCATAACGAAATCATATAGAATATTTATGATTAAAAATGGTCAACTATTTTTATGAGAAATTATTTTAATTTAGATTTTCTCTTTATCGTAGGCCAAGATTTGCTTTTGGTCTTAATAGCTTTTGGTTTAAGTAAAGTTGTTCAATTATTAATTCTTAAAATTTTAAAACGTTCCCAGCGTTTATTTCATTTTGAACTTAATGAAAAAATTATTAAAAATCTTTCAAGACCTTTATATAGTTTACTTGTTATTATATCACTTTTAGCAGTATTGCCTTTAACACATATCGTAGGTGTTTGGGCCATTAGATTAAATCTAGGTTTAAAAATCTTAGCTGTTATATCTTGTGGATGGCTTATCAATCAACTGGCTTATGCTTTTGCCGATTGGTTAGAACAGCGTTATACTTTACTTCAAACTCAAGAAAAAAATATCCGCGATATATTACGTGCTCGCAGACTTAAAACGCAAGTCAGGGTACTTAGACGAATTATTCTTGTAATAATCATTATTATTACATTACTTGGAATAGCTGTGGTTATTCCAGGCCTTAGAGAATTAGGGATGAGCTTGTTTGCATCAGCAGGTGTTGCTGGAATTATTTTAGGTTTTGCGTCAAAATCAACTTTATCAAACATTATTGCTGGTATGCAATTAGCTCTAACCCAACCAATACTTTTAGGTGATGAGGTCGTAGTTCAAAATGAATTTGGTACAGTAGATGAAATTAGTACCAATTATGTTGTTGTTAAATTATGGGACCTACGAAGATTAGTTGTACCTTTAAGTTATTTTATGGAAAATCCATTTGAAAATTGGACATATCGGGAGCCAGATATGTATGGAACAATTATGCTCTATACAAATTATAAGATTGATATCGATAGATTGCGGGATGAAACTAAACGTATTATAAAAGAATCATCATTTTGGGATGGAAAGAGATGCGAATTATTAGTAACAGGAAGTAAAGAAAACATTCTTGAATTACAGGTTACAGTCAGTGCAGCAAATTCTTCAGCTTTATGGAAATTGCGTTGTTTTATGCGGGAACAGTTGGTCAAATATCTTCAGCAAACAGAAAAAAACAAACCTCTTATGCCACCTCAAATATTATCTCAGGCTAAAACTATATCTCATACATAAATAAATTTTTATTTATAAGTATCTTGGTATTCTTAAATAATCAGATTAAAATAAATTGATTTGGTTAATTGCTTAAACAAAGACCTTGACATACTAAATAAAAGAAATAATCCTGATTTTAAAGAAGTCTTTAAAATGGGGATATCATAATGTTAAGAATTGAAAATATTATTGAACGTGGTCTTTTTGCAAGCCGTTGGTTAATGGCCCCTTTTTACATAGGGTTAGCCGGTGCCCTAATTGTTTTACTATGTAGTTTTGTGCAAGAATTGTGGCACTTTATTCTTGCTATTCCTAACATTGACCAAAGTGATGCGGTGCTTGGTGTTTTGTCATTAATCGACTTATCACTTGCTGGTAATCTTGTAATTATTGTTATTTTTTCTGGGTATGAGAATTTTGTTTCAAAAATGAATATTGCAAAGAGCGAGGATGAATTTGAATGGAAAGGAAGCGTAGATTTTACCACATTAAAGTTAAAATTGGTTGCGTCAATTGTTGCAATTTCAGGTATACATTTACTTAAAATATTTATGGATATTGAAAAAGTATCAGAGCATAAAGTTAAATGGATGGTTATTATTCACATAGTTTTTGTTATATCCGGTATGCTTCTTGCGTTAATGGATCGTATTGCTATGGGTGCCAAGATGCTTAAGAAAAAATCAAATTTATAATATATATTTTATAAAAAAGACCCAAGATAAAATAATCTTAAGTCTTTTTTATAATTTAGATAGTATATTTTTTTATTGAGCCCAGCTTTTAAGTTCTTCCCACCATTGGTTTAATTCAGCATCTGCTTTTTCAAGCATGGTTGGATCTTTTTTGCTTACTAAATTTTCCATGGATTGAACGTTTTTACGCATTGTTGTTACAGTTGCCTTACGTGCTTGATATTGATTACTATCCTCAAGTTCATCTAAGGCGTCATCTGCATGACTTAAAGCATATCTTGCTCCATCATAATTGGCTGTTTGAATAAAATGGCGGGCAAGAGCGATATTATCACGTGCCTTATCTAAAGGTAGGGACACTTTGCTATCAACATCAATAATATCATCAGTTAAATCATCCAAATTTTCATCTGCTGCTTTTAAATCATTATTTTTAAGAGCAGTTTCTGCTTGATCTAAATATTTATCTGCTTGGTTATCTGTAAGATCAACAGTTAAATAAACCATTTCCGCATCGCTTACAGCCAAACTATTTTTTGACCCGGTATCTAATTCTTTAAATTTAACCGGGCCAGTTTTCACTGGAAAATAATATGGTCTTTTTTCTGTACCATAATTATACGTAACACTACCAAATCTAACTTGGGATACCCTTCGTTGTTCCGCAGTTAAATTTTTAACTTTGGTTAAAGTCGTTCTTGCTTCAGTAACATGTTGCTTGGCAAGATTGCTATTTTGCATCGCTAAAGCAACTCTAGCAGAATTTATATGATCAAGAAAACTTTCAACATTTTTATCAATGCTTGTTTGATCTTTGACTGCGGCAGGGTTTGTTTTTTTAACAGTATCTGTTACAATATTATTATTATCATTATTAGGATTGGTTTGCGGAGTTTGTCCAAATGATGGTGTTGATACTAATATCATACCACTTAAAATAGTAGATATATAATAATGAATTTTCATCCCCATTTTCCTTTCAATTAACAAATTTATCTAGACAAGAGAAAGCCGGATAAAAAATCCGGCTTTATTTCTTTATACCCTTAATTAAGCGCCGTATTTATTGTTAGGTTCGTTTCTTGGAGTGTTTTGGTTAGGATTTTGTTGTGGATTTTGTGGATTTTGTGGACGCTGATTTGGGTTATTGCTTGGGTTACTTGGATTTTTGTTTGGGTTATTTTGTTGGTTGTTATTCATAATAGAACTCCTTAAAATTTAAATGGATAAAGTTTTTGTGAAGATAATTAAGATATAGGATTTTAATATAATGAATCGATCAGGACTTTTTTTAAAAGAATAATTTTTATATAAAAATTAAAAGTTCAAGACTCATCTGTTATATTAATTTTGATAATCGTTATCTTCTAATTCTTTAAGACGGCTTTCTGCTTCTTCTTTAGCTATGCCGTATTTTTCTTTAAGTTTACCGTAAAATTTATCTTTTTCACCGTTATAAAGTGAAATTTCATCATCAGTGAGATTGCCCCACATTTTTTTGATTTGACCCTTTAATTGATCAAACTTACCTTCAATTTGTTCTTTATTCATAAAAAAACGCTCCTTAAACTATAATTATTAGTAACTTTATGAATGAACAAATATAAGTAAGAAAACAATAATATATTAAAGAGAAAGATATAAAAAACTGATAAAGAATAAAATTTTATTTAATAATCTAATGAATAATCGATTTATTAGAAACTATCCCCACAATAATTCGATAGAACTATGATCGATATGAGATTTTTTAAGATCTGATTCTGTTGCAAAGGTCATATTAAGAATGATACGTTCTTCGCCAGATTTCCTAATAGGATAAACTTGATGTAAATTTGTATCTGTTTTTAACAAATAAACATCTTGGGGAATACAAGGATAAGATTCTATGGGATTTTCAATAATTGTTTTAAAAATATCTACGGGTTTAGATTTAACACAATCTTGTATAATTTGTAAAAAGCCACCGGCTGCTGGATCTTGGGGTGCTTTGACAACCCAAATAACAGCAATCGCATAATCATCTACATGCCATCCTTGCGTATCTCCGGGTTTAGAAAGATGAGTAATAAGAAATTGTTCAGGTAAATAAGGACAAGGGATTACTTGTTCCCCTGCAATTTTGGAAAGTAAATTCAAGAATAAATGATTTTGATAAATTGTATCAATAGTTGGGCTATTTTTTAAAATATCATTTCTTCTTACATTAAACATATGTCTTGGGGAATCACCCGTTTCATTTTCTGTTAAATCTCGCCTGATAGAATAATTTTTTAACGAATCCATACATTCTTGGGCAATTTGATCATAAATATTTTGCGGAATAAAAGAGCGAATACTAACAACACCATATTTTTTAAAATTGTTATAATAATGATATGTTGTTTCTGGAACAGATAAAGAGTCTTTCCAAAAATTACTTAGTGTAAAATTAATATTGTTTGTTAAAGGATGAGTATTTTCATTTTGTAATAAGGAAATAAGAGTCACTTTAAATATCCATAATATGAAATAATGTTAATTTTTAAAAATAAATAAAATATATGATATTGGTTAATTATAGATTAATTTTTTTATTTTTTATATTATAAATTATTTAAACTAAATGTGAATTGTATTTTTCCTAAATATTTCTTTTAAGAATTTTTAAGAAACTGTGATGAAATTTTGGCCTTATTTTATTACAATAAAGGTAGTAACAAGCTTTTTTACCTATGGTGTTGGGCGTTATTTACCAATTCTTAAAACTGGACAAAGACAAAAGGTTTTTAATGTTTCTTTAAAGGATCTCCAAAATATAATTTTAAAGGATTGCCATAAAATTATAGGAATTAAATTAGATCCAGAAAAAATTCATCTTTTTAATCAAATAAATATAAAGCAAAGTTGGGTAGAATATCTAAAAAAAGATCGTTATATTAGTTATAAATTACAAAATGAACCATATTATTGTTGTTATGAAATAGAAGATAATAAAATTTGGTATAGTAAAGGTTATAAAATTAATTTATATGAAAACAAATCTAATAAAAGAACAACATTGATTCTAACTCAATATATCAAAGCACAAAATCCTTTTGTTAGAATTTTGTGTCATTTATTTTATTATCCCCATATTACATTAGATAAATATCTTTCAAATTTATCGTCAAAACTAATAAATTTTTGAAGTTATATAAGTAATTTTTTTAATAGCTTGACAATAGAATGGTATTTTGAGAATAATTCTCATTATCGTTTTAGAGAAATCATTATTTTCTATGAATATTGGATAATATTAAAAATTAAAGAATGAGAAAAAATGACCAGAAAAATTTTAAAATTAAGTGCTATATGCATATCTTATTTAGCTTTAAATAGTTTAGTTTTAGCTGCAGAATATCCAATTGGGGAACCAAAAATCCAAGATGGTATAGAAATAGCAGCTGTTTATCTTCAACCTATTAAAATGGATCCTGAAGGTATTATGCGCAAAGCTGAAGATTCTGATATTCATTTAGAGGCTGATATAAGTGCTGTCCAAGATAATCCTAATGGATTTGCCGAAGGTTCTTGGATGCCCTATTTGGTTGTCCATTATGAATTAATCAAAGAAGGTGAAAAAGAAACAATCAAAGGACATATGATGCCTATGGTTGCAAGTGATGGTCCTCATTATGGTGATAATGTAAAATTGAAGGGTAATGGTCGTTATAAGCTTAAATTAAATGTAGAAGCACCTAATGCTCATGAAAAACATAAATCGGAAAAAAGCAATGACCCCAAACATGATGACCATACGATGATGCATTCGCATGGGGAATTTGGTCGCCATGTTGATAAAGAAACCGGTGTTGGTGCGTGGTTTAAACCTATTAATGTCGAATATGATTTTGTTTTTGCTGGTATTGGTAAAAAAGGTAGTTATTAATGAAAATTTTTATTGCTTTTGTTTTATGTGCAATAATTTTTTTAGGTAACAGAGGACAAGCTGAAGAGCTTAAAACTTTTCGGCTTGAAATTAAAGATGGTGTGCTTAATCCTATAGAAATTAAAGTACCGGCAGGACAAAGATTTAAGATAGAAATCTTTAATATTGGTACGTCACCTATTGAATTTGAAAGTATTGAATTACGTAAGGAAAAAGTATTAGGTCCTGGAGCATCTTCTTTTGTTGTCATTCATGCTTTAAAACCAGGTCAATATAAATTCTTTGATGAATTTCATATGGATATTGGTCAAGGTTTAATTATTGCGGAATAAGAGTAAGATAAAATGATAAATAATCCTTTATTTGGTCAGGCATTTTTTATTGTATGGCGTGAAAGTATTGAAGCCATGTTGGTTATTGGTATTCTTTACAGTTGGATCAAATCTAATCCCCAAGCTTTCAATGCTCAAAAGTATTTATGGTTTGGTGTGGGTGCTGGATTGGTAGCCGCTGTTATATTAGGTACAATTATTATGGGATTTTCTTCTGTTTTAGAAGGAAATGCCCAAGAATATTTTCATTTAATTATTGTTTCAATCGCTGCTATTTTAATTGTTCAGATGGTCTTCTGGATGCGCCAACATGGACGTTATCTTAAATCAGAACTTCATCAAGAATTAAATATAAAACTTCAAGACCAAAGCTGGTGGGGTATCTTTTTCTTATCAGCTATAGCCATAGCCCGTGAGGGAAGTGAAACAGTAATATTTTTATATGGGGTTGGGCAAGGATTAAAAGATTTTTTCAGTATTCAATATTTTACCGGAGGGGCTCTTATAGGTTTTATTTTAGCCGGTTTTACTTTTTATTTACTCCAGCTTGGATATCAATATTTTTCATGGCGTACTTTTTTCCGTATTACAGAAATCATTTTGCTTTTTTTAGCTGCAGCCTTATTTATGACTGCTATCGATAAAATGATATCCCTTGAATGGATTCCAATTACAGATAATTTATGGGATACAAGCTTTATTCTTGATGATCATATGTTGGGTGGATTATTGCCAGCGTTAACAGGTTATAAAGCACAACCAACTTTGATTGAAGGATTATTATATGCCGGCTATTGGATTATTATTATTTATTTCCTTTATCGGACAAGACAAGCTAAAATAAAATAATAATCATTATTATTTTTAGTTTTGGACATGGTATTTCCTTTATCTACTCTATTGCCTGCACCAATTCTGGCTAAAATAGGTCATTGGGCGAAAAATAAATTAACAGTCATTTATTATATACAATGGCTTATTGTCTTCTTTTATCTATTCCTGATTGTGGTTCCTGCTTTTTTACCTTTACCATTAGATGAAATTCATTTCTATAAAAATTTAACTTTATTTTCACAGTTTCTTTTCTGGGGAATATGGTGGCCTTTTGTTTTATTGTCTATGGTTTTTTTAGGACGCGTTTGGTGTGGGGTATTATGCCCTGAAGGTACATTGACAGAATGGGCAAGCCGTTATGGACGTCAAGGTGCAATTCCCCATTGGATACGCTGGCGTGGGTGGCCCTTTGTTGCTTTTGCTTGCACAACAATTTATGGCCAATTGGTAAGTGTTTATCAATATCCCAAACCTACCTTGCTTATTTTAGGTGGCTCAACATTGGCAGCTATTGTCATTGGTTTCTTATATGGGCGCGAAAAACGTATTTGGTGCCGGTATTTGTGTCCAGTTAATGGTGTTTTTAATCTTATGGCGCGCTTATCACCTTTACATTTTAAGGTTGATCATCATGCATGGGAAAAATTCACGTATGACCACAAAATTACAAAGAAAGATACACCAAACTGCGCACCTTTAATTCCTTTACGTCAGATGGAGGGTGCGTCAGAATGTCATATGTGTACAAGATGTAGTGGCCATCGTGATGCTATTAATCTTTCTTGGCGTTCTTCTGCCCAAGAAATTGTTAATTTTATTAATCATAAAGACGGCATTTGGGAAACAATTTTAATTTGTTTTGGTCTTATTGGGCTTGCTATGGGTGCATTTCATTGGACCCGCAGCCCTTGGTTTATTGATCTTAAACAATATGTGGCAGTTTGGTTAGTTAACCATAATATTTTATGGCCACTTGATATCCAGACACCATGGTGGATATTAACATCATATTCTGAAAATAATGATGTTTTTAATTTATTGGATGGGGCATTAATTATTTTTTATATTCTTGGGACAGCATGCAGTGTTGGGTTTGTGCTTCTATTTTTAATAATAAATGCTATTTTTATGATAGACAATTTCGAATGGAAAAAAGTTTATCATTTATCTCAAAGTCTAATTCCTTTGGCCGGTTGTGGTGTATTTTTGGGTTTATCAGCTCTCACCATAACATTTCTTAAACTTGAAGAAATTCCCTTATTTTGGGTAAGTTATTTAAGACTATTTTTTCTAGTCACAAGTAGTTTATATAGTTTAAAATTAGGGTGGGATATTTTACGTTTCTATAAAATTTCATTAACTAGACAATTTTTTGCGATGACATGGATTGGTAGTGCCATTGTTTATATCAACATCGGGTGGTGGCTCCTTTTTTGGGGATGGTAATATCAATCAGTTTGAGCTAAAGATCCTTGCATAATATTTCCTAATCTTTGGCTAAATTTTTTTAGATCTTTTGGAATTTCGCCTTCAGCAAGTTGGGCTTGATCAAATAATAACCAAGCCATTTCTTCAATCTTGCTTCCTTGGTTATTTTGACCTAATCCATGAGCAAGGGCTAAAATAAGAGGGTGATTTGGATTAATTTCTAAAATACGTTTGCTTATATGCTGAAGTTGTTGGTGTTGCTTTAAAATTTTTTCTAAATGAATATCAAGATCATTATCATCAGCAATTAAACAAACTGGGCTATCGGTCAATCTTTCAGAAAGTCGTACATCTTTAACATTATCATTTAAAGTTAAACGAAATAAAGCCACAAGATTGTTAAGTTGACTTGTTGAATTAGTATCATTTTTTTTAGATATATCTTCTTTTGATAAAGGGGCAATTTTATTTAGATCAATGCTACCTTTAGTAATAGATTGAAATTCTTTACCTTTATAATTCTTTATTTTGTTGATCCAAAATTCATCAATAGGATCTGAAAGCAATAAAACATCAATTTTACGTGCGGCGAACCCTTCTAAATGGGGACTGCGTTTTATGTTGTCTATATTTTCACCTGTTATGAAATAAATAGCTTCTTGATTAGGCTTCATATTTTGAACATAGGTTGATAACGAAGTTAATTTTTCTTGTTCTGAAGTTGCAAATCGTCCTAATTCTAAAAGTTGGTCATGATATTCATTATCTTCATATAATCCTTCTTTAAGAACAGCACCAAAATTATTCCAAAATTCAATATAATTTTCTTCGGATAGATCAGATTTTTTTTGAAGCTCATTTATAATTCTTTTAACTAAACCTGCACGAATTTTACTTAAAATAGGATTATGTTGAAGCATTTCCCGACTAATATTTAAGGGTAAATCTTCAGAATCGACGACACCTCGGATAAAACGTAACCAAGTTGGTAAAATATCCTTACAATCATCTGTAATAAAAACACGTTTAACATAAAGTTTTACCCATTGACGACGTTCGGGATAAAAAATATCCATGGGCCGTGTCGAAGGCACAAACAAAATCCCGCTATATTCAATTTTTCCTTCCGCTTTAAAATGCATGGTAAGCCAGGGGTCATCAAAAGCATGGGCTGTATGATGATAAAATTCTTTATATTGATCTTCAGATATATCGGATTTTGCTCTGCTCCATAAAGCGGATGCTTTATTAATTCTTTCTTCTTGGTTGTCATGTACAAGAATTATTGGAAGATCAATATGGTCTGAATATTGACGAACAATGTGTTTAATTCTTTCAGGTTCCAAATATTCCTTAGCATCTTTTTTTAGATGTAAAACAATTTTTGTCCCTTGTGTAACATCAGATTGGGGGTTAATTGTAAATTGTCCTTTACCCTCTGAACTCCAAATCCAACCTTCAGTTTCACCTGCTTTACAACTATAAACATCAACTTTGTGGGCAACCATAAAAGCGGAATAAAAACCCACACCAAACTGACCAATAAGGGAAATATTTTTCTGATCATTTTTTTCTATTTCATTAAGAAATTTTGCTGTCCCACTTCGCGCTATAGTTCCAAGATTTGACATTAAATCATCACGATTCATTCCAATGCCATTGTCTTGAATAATAAGTGTTTGATCTGATTTATTCAGAATGATTTTAATTTGATATTCTACCTGTTTCGACCCAGAGCTAGTATTTGTTAAATTTAAATATCGTAATTTATCACAGGCATCTGATGCATTGGAAATAAGTTCACGCAAAAAGACAGATTTATCACTGTAAAGAGAATGGGTAACAATGTCTAAAAGACGGCTTACTTCTGCTTGAAAAGCATAAGATTGATCATTCATTTTTTTAGCTCCGATTATTATGAATCATGCACGAGATATGGGTTAAATTAGACAAAGAATCAAGGGTTATTAACCTATATATTCCAATTTTTATAAAATTATTGGGTAAGTATTTTTTGATTTGGGATGTCTTGGGTTTTGCCTACAATAACAAAACTTAATTTATTAGGCATAAAAATTTCACTGGTAACCCTTTTAATATCCTTTAAGGTAACAGAATTAATCAAATTTTCTCGTTCTTTAATATAATTAATGCCCAGATTATTTAATTGTAATCTTAATAATGTCTGAGCAATATTTATGCTGCTATTAAATTGTAAGGCAAAAGATCCTCTTGTATATTTTTTTGCATTATCAAGCTCTTGTTGGGTTAATCCTTTATCATGAATTTGACCCCATTCTTTTTTAATCTGATCAATAGTTTCTAAAACTTTGTTACTTTGGGTTGCAACATTACCTGTAATAAGACCTGTTTGTGTATAGGTTTCAAGATCTGTGCTAATTCCATATGTTAATCCACGTTTTTCTCTTATTTCATTATTAAGATGTGAATCAAAATTGCTTCCCCCTAAAATATAATTTACCAGTACAGCTGGTATAAAATCTGGATGATTACGTTTAATGCCACCATGGCCAAATAAAATAATACTCTGGGGTATATCATTGGGAATAGACCAAATTTCGCCTTTGCTTTCAGCTGCTATAGAATTTTGTACAATAGGAAGGGCAGACTGTTTAGGTAAGTCCCCAAAAGTTTCATCAAGAAGCGAAGAAAGATGTGTGGCATCAATATCCCCTACAACGGCAACAAACATATTATCTAATGTAAAACGATTATGTAAAAATTCTTTAAAATCATTTTGTTCAATCGATGCAATAGTTTCAGCAGTACCTGTCATATCTTTGCTATAAGGATGACCCGGAAAATTCATAGAAAGCCATGCAAGTCTTCCTATCCGTCCAGGGTTGCCTTGGTTATTTTTTATATTGACCAGAAGTTGGCTTCGAATACGTTCGATGGCGCTTGTATCAAATCTGGGTTCGATTAATGAACTCTTTAGAAGCGCAAGACCTTCTTTTTGATATTTTGTTAGACTACGAAAAGTAATAATAATGGTATCTTTACTACACACATAATCAAGATCGAGAGCTAGATCTTTAGTTTTTTGCTGGAAAGCTGTGGCATCTAATTGACCAGCACCTTCATCCAGAAGGGATGTCGTAAATAAAGCTAGGCCTTGTTTTTTTTCGGGATCAAGGGCGCTACCACCACGAAATCCAATAGCAATAGAAATAAGAGGCAAAGAATGATCTTCAACAAGCCAAGCTTCAATATTATTTTTAGAACTTTTAACAGATTGAATATCAAATGCATACAAAGTTTGATTAAAAAAAGCATTTAAGAAAAAGAAACAAAAAATAAAACGTATCACGGGTTAAAACCTTTAATGAGAAGAGCCCAAAGAAGAATTTGATGGTTGAGATTGAGGAAATAATAATCCGCTGACAGAATTTTCGCGTTTAAGAATAGGTTTTAGTAATTTCTGTATATCAGCTAATTGCACAGCCTCTATAGTTTCAGCCCAGTTTTCAATATCATCGATCGTTTGTCCTGTTGCAAGCGCAACCCCAATAATATTGGATGGGGCATTAAGATCATCACGAATTTTAATTGATTCAGCCAAAAAAAGATTTTTCGCGCTTATTAATTCTGCTTCACTTATTCCTTCATTAAGAAATTGATCAATAGTTGCATCGATTGCTTGAATAACCTCATCAATTGTATGACCATTGCTGGGTTGTCCATAAAATCCCAATTGGGCGTAATCTTTATAACTATAAAAATAACATCCAACCGATGTCGCAATTTTTTGGTCAATAACGATATTTTTGTACAATCTACTTGTTTCTCCACCACCCATGATTTCAGAAAAAAGTTGAAATATAGGTTTTGATTTTTTATCAGAAGAAGATAGAAAAGAAATAAGATATTCACGACGCCATGAAGGAGTTTGAATTTGGGGATCTGTTAAACTAAGTGTTTCAATTCCTTCTCTTGGTGGTTCTTGTAATCTTAATTTAGTTGGCAAATTCTTAGGCTTAATAGGACCATAATATTTATTAATCCATTTTCTTGTTTGTTGTTCATCAAAATCACCTGTAAGGACAAGAATAGCATTATTAGGGGCATACCAACTGTGATAAAAATTGTTGATATCTTTAAGATCAAGATTTTTGATTTCGTGCTCCCAACCAATAATTGGTCTTCCATAAGGATGATTTAAAAACAAAGAGCTTTGCATCATTTGTTTAAGACGGGCTTGGGGTTGGTTTTCAATACGTTGATTGCGTTCCTCTAAAACAACTTGGCGTTCAAATTCTAAATCTTTCGGTAGGAGAGAAAGGTTGGTCATGCGATCAGCTTCAAGGGCAATAATTCTTTCTAAATTGTCCCGTGCAATAGTTTGATAAAAAGATGTGTAATCCTGTGTTGTAAAAGCATTTTCTTGTCCACCGTGAAGTTCAACTTCTTTAGAAAAAAGTCCAGGGGGTGTATTTTTGGTACCTTTAAACATAAGATGTTCAAGAAAATGTGCCAATCCGGATTTACCCAATGGTTCATCTACAGAACCAACTTTATAGACAATCATTTGGGTTACAACTGGGATATTATGATTGATAACCATGACAACTTCCAAACCATTGGGAAGTTTAAAATATATGGGGTTAAAAATCTTAGCATCACAAAGTTTAATATTATTGAAAGCAAAGCCCAAAAATAAAAAACAGAATTGAGTAAAGAAAAATATCTTTTTAATCATAAAGTTATTTCTTTTAAGAAAGGATAAAAGACAAAATTAAAATAATCCTTCAAGTAAAGCTTTACGTTTACGTTTAATGGTTGGAACGTTTCCTTCATTGGCAGCTTTACCTAAAGCAGCGTTTTCATCCAATCTTCTTTGCTCTTCACCAGCATCAACAGCGACCCCTAGGGGTTCATCTTTACGCCAGAAAATTAAAGATTGCATAAAATTTCTTTCATCTTCATTAATTTCTTTGGTTTCTTTATCAACTTTTTCACGAATGGTTGGATCAATATTTTCTGCACCAAAATTATTAAGAAGCGCACTTTCACCAACTGTTTGTCCATTTGTGGCAACAGGTGCTTGACGAGGTCCAAACACAGCCACCGCAGCTTGATCTTTGGTGGTACCTTCTTGGGGACGCGGTGCCCCTGGTGTTGGTTCAGGCAATTGTGTAAAATTGGGTGGTAAGCTTAAAGGTGCACGTCGTACCACTTGAAATTCATCGGGTGGTTTTTTGGCCAGACCCAAACGTTCTTTAGCATTATTGCAGCTTGTTAATGCAAAACTTATGAACAATAATTGTCCAAGAACCAAACATTTTGTTAAAGATATTTTATCCATCTATACCTCGTACAATGATAAAACCAATTATCTTTCTGATACTTTTCTAACAAACCACACGTCAATTAATAATAAAGCAATACCAAAAGTAATAGCCATGTCTGCAACATTGAAAGCTGGCCAATGATAATCACCTAAATGAAAATCTAAAAAATCAACAACAGCTTGAAAGCGTAATCTATCAATAATGTTACCAATTGCCCCACCAATAATAAAACCAAGAGCAAGGGACGATAAACAATGGGTGGTTCTTTTTAACCAATATAATAAAATGACCACAACAATAAGGGCTACAGCCGATAAAATCCAAGGGCTATAAGGATGGGAAGAGCTAAATAAACTAAAACTAACGCCACGATTCCAAACCAATAATATATTAAAAAAACTGGTAACTTCAATTATTCTTGGGGATGTTGAAAATTCAGAAAGAATTACCCATTTTGTGGCTTGGTCACAAAAAATAACCGTAATAATAAGGACAAGAGAATAATAAAAAATCATGTTACTTAACTTTGGCTATAAACAACATCATGACATCTATGGCATACATCATTAGCTTTGGGTTGATGTCCAACTTCATTGGTTATTTTCCAACAACGTTCGCATTTTTTGCCTTCTGCTAATTTTATAACAACACCAATATTTTTGACATCATCTAATTGGAATGCATTTTTTGGGATTTCTTCATCCAAAAGTGTGACATCCGATGCAATCATAATATCAGATATAGGTAAATTTTGTATAGCTTCAATATAAGAAGAATTTGTATAAATAATAGGGTGGGCTTGGAGACTTGATCCAATAAGTTTTTGGTTGCGTGCTTCTTCCATGGCGCCGGTAACCACACGTCTTAAAGTTCTTATATGTTCCCAGCGTTCAATTAATTTCTCATTCTTCCAAGAAGATGGAATATCTGGAAATTGTCTCATATGAACACTTTCTGTTGATTTATTAGAATAACTTAACCATGCTTCTTCTGTGGTAAAGCATAAAATTGGGGCAAGCCACGCTGTTAAACAATTGAAAACGTGGTTAAAGACAGTGCGTACGGATTTTCTGACAAGATTATTAGGATCATCACAATAAAGACTATCTTTACGGATATCAAAATAAAAAGCAGAAAGATCATTACCACAAAAATGATGAAGTGTTGTAAAAAAATGATGAAAGGTAAAGTTTTCACAAACGTACCTTAATTCTTGGTCAATTTGGTAAAGACGATGCAAAACCCATTGTTCAAGTTCTGGCATTTGGTCTTCTTTGACGGATTCCTTTTTAGGATCAAAATTTTCTAAAGCACCTAACAAATAGCGCAAGGTATTTCGTAATTTACGATAAAGTTCCGCCTGCTGTTTTAAAATTTCTGGCCCAATCCGCAAATCTTCGGCATAATCAGAGGCCATAATCCAAAGTCGTAAAATATCGGCACCATATTGTTTAATGACATCATGGGGGGATACAACATTGCCCAGTGATTTTGACATTTTTCTTCCCATTTCGTCCAGAGCAAATCCGTGGGTTAATACAGCTTTATAAGGTGCTTTTCCTCGCGTCCCACAACTTTCCAATAAAGAAGAATTAAACCATCCTCGATGTTGGTCTGATCCTTCAAGATATAAGGATGATGGCCATTCAAGATCTGCGCGTGATTCAAGAACAAAACTGTGGGTTGTTCCACTTTCAAACCACACATCGACAATATCCATTACTTGGTCATAATCATCTATAGAATATTCAGATCCTAAAAACCGTTGGGGATTACCATTAAACCATGAATCTGATCCTTCTTTACCAAAAATATCAACAATTCTATCCATGACTTTTTGATCTTTTAAAATTTCTTGGGTTTTTTTATGAAGAAATAAAGGAATGGGAACACCCCATGCGCGTTGTCTTGAAATACACCAATCAGGACGTTGGTCGATCATTGAATATAAACGTCGTTTACCTTGTTCTGGGATAAAACGGATATCATGTTCAATAGCATGTAAAGCTTTTTCTCTTAATCCATTTTTTTCCATACTAATAAACCATTGGGGGGTGTTACGAAATATTAAGGGAGCTTTTGAGCGCCAGCTATGGGGATAGCTATGTACCAATGGATTATGTGCTAAAAGGGCGTGCTGGTCCATAAGAGCCTCTATAACAGCATTATTTGCATTACCCTCTTTACCATTAGGATATAAAACTTTTTTACCAGCAAAAAGTGGGACGTCATCATAATAGCTACCATCAGCTGCAACAGTTTGGGGAACAGGAATATTATGGGCGCATCCTAATTGATAATCATCTAAACCGTGACCAGGTGCAATATGTACAAATCCAGTTCCCTGATCTGTAGTCACAAAATCACCAGGCAAAAGAGGAACAGGAAAATCATACCCATGCTGGTACAAGGGATGATGGCAGATGGTATCTTTAAAATCTTTGCCAGACTTTTTTTCTAATATTTTATAGTCAATAATACCATTAACTTCGGCAAAAGAATCTAAAAGAGGGACCGCTATCACCAATTTTTCACCAATAATAGCACGGCTATTTTCAGCAATTTTTTTAACGTCAATAACGGCATAGTCGATATCAGCCCCATATCCAATAGCCCGGTTTCCTGGAAGGGTCCAAGGTGTGGTCGTCCATATAACGATAAATGTTTTATTTTTAGATAAAATGGGTGATGTTTGAATTGGAAATTTTACAAAAATGGCTTGGGATGTGTGGTCATGATATTCTAATTCTGCTTCGGCAAGCGCGGTTTTTTCAACAACAGACCAAAGAACGGGAATTGATGTACGGTAAAGTGCACCATTAAATAAAAATTTACTAATTTCTTTGGCAATTTGGGCTTCTGCTTTTAAATCCATTGTGGTATAGGAATTATCCCAATCACCAAGAACACCTAATCTTATAAACTCTTCTTTTTGAATTTTGATCCAATTGGTTGCAGAATCACGGCATTCTTTACGTAATTCCAAAACAGGAACCTTATCTTTATCAATACCTTTTTTCCGATAATTTTGTTCAATTTGCCATTCTATAGGTAAGCCATGGCAATCCCAGCCTGGAATATAATAGACATCTTTTCCCAACATTTGTTGGGATCTATTAACCACATCTTTCAATATTTTATTAAGGGCGTGGCCAATATGAATATGGCCATTAGCATAAGGTGGGCCATCGTGAAGAATAAATTTTTTTCTTCCTTTAGAAAGAGATCTTAATTTTTGAAAAAGATCAATTTTTTGCCAATGACCAAGAATTTCTTGTTCTTTAATTGATAAATTGGCCCGCATGGGGAAATTGGTCTTTGGTAAAAAAACAGTCGAGCGATAATCCATAATAACAAAACCTTATAATTTTTGCTTATTGTGTCTATTTTACATTCATTTGTCAAAAACCTTTCTTAACAAGAAAGATCATTTAAAGGATCTGCCATATCAATAGAATTTATTGAATTTTGAAGAATAGATTGGGCAGTTTGACAATCTTGAATGATTTGGTTTTGCAAATGCTGAAGACTATCGAATTTTTTTTCTGGTCTGATAAAATCAATTAACATAATAGACAATTTTTGATCATAAAGATCACCGCTAAAATCAAAAATATGTGTTTCGACCCTTAAATCCTGACCATGAATAGTTGGTCTATAACCAATATTTGTTATGGCTGGAAACAATTGATGCGATTCTTTTGGGTGTTTTACAAAACATGCATAAACACCAAAAGTGGGAATTAAATAGTTTTTATAAAAAATATTTGCGGTGGGAAAACCAATGGTTCTGCCTCTTTGATCACCTTTGATAACACGTCCTTGGATTTGCCAGGGTCTACCCAACATTTTATTTGCATCCTGAATTTGCCCTTTTTTTAAATAGTCACGAATATGTGTTGATGAATAGATAAGATTATTGGCGTTTTTAATAGGCTTGACAATCGTAACGTTAAATCCCATTTTTTTTCCTAAAATTTTTAGTAAATCTGCATTACCTTGACGATTTTTACCAAAAACAAAATCATGTCCAACAACCACATGATCAACATGAAGAGAATTGATTAAAATATTTTGAATAAATAATTCTGGTGATAATGATGAAAGATCATAATTAAATTTTAATACGACAACATAATCAATATTTAATTTATTTAGAAGTTTCAATTTGATGGCACAAGGTGTTAAACGAAAAGGTAATGAATCATGAAAAAAAAATTCTTTAGGATGAGGCTCAAAAGTTAAAACAGCATGAGGTATTGAATTTTTTTTGGCTATATTTTTTCCTTCTTTTAAAACCATTTGGTGTCCTTGATGGACACCATCAAAGTTACCTAGCGAAATAACATTTTTTTGGATAAAAGATAAAGGATTATTAAGATAGCGTATTAATTTCATCTTAATGTCTTAATGATCCTAATTGTTTTATAAAACTTGAATAATCAATTTATTATTTTGATTTTCTTGGAACCATAAGTTGAGCGTCGCCCGCTATAACTACTGTTTGACCTACTGTACAGATGGTTTCAAAACTGACACGTGCCTTCTCTTGATCAATTCCAGTTACGGTTACAGTTGCTGTTACTGTATCTCCAATATAAACGGGTGCTTTAAATTTAAGATTTTGCATAATGTAAATGGCACCTGGCCCTGGAAGTTTTGTACCAAAAACAGCTGAAATCAATCCCGCACTTAAAAGACCATGAGCAATAGGTTTTTTAAAAATTGTGTTTTTAGCAAAATTTTCATCAAGATGTACAGGATTTGTGTCCGATGATACATCCGCATATAAAGCTATATCTGTGGCGGTAATTGTTTTACTTAAATTAGCTGTCATACCAATTGTTAAATCTTCAAGGTAATAAGATGGGGTCATTTTGATTTTCTTTCTTAAAGTTAAAATGATTTTATATGATTGGCCTTCGTGCTTTGAGTGCAGCAGCTAACGTATTGTCATCCATATAATCTAATTCACCCCCTACAGGGACGCCGTGGGCAAGATGACTAATAACTAAGGGAAAGGGGGATAAAAATTCTTGTAAATAATAAGTGGTTGCTTGTCCATCCATTGTGGTTGGCAATGCTAAAATAATTTCTTTAATATCAGAATTTTTCTGCACTCTAGTTTTTAATTTTTCAATATTAAGCTGATCAGGTCCAATACCATCAAGTGCGGATAAAACCCCACCTAATACATGATAATGTCCTTGGAATATATGAGCTCTTTCCAACGCCCAAAGATCAACAACATCTTCAACAACACATAAAGTTGTTATATCTCTTTTACGGTCCATACATAGAGTGCAGATATCTGAATTATCTAAATTACCACATTCCACACATGATTTTACATTGTTGAGAATAGCATGAAAAGCTTCAATCAATGGAATAATAGCTTCGTCCCGTTTTTTTAATAGATGTAAAGTCACACGTCTAGCTGATCTTGGCCCCAGCCCAGGTAATCTACTTAATAAACTGACAAGATGATTAATATCAGAACCACCAATTAACATAAATCAACCTATTTTTAAAAAGGTAATTTAAATCCAGGTGGTAAGGGAAGACCGCCTGTAATTTTAGCCATTTCCGCTGAAGCTAATGCTTCAACTTTGGTTTTGGCATCTTGGAAGGCCGCAACAATTAAATCTTCAAGAATTTCTTTTTCTTCACTTTTTAAAAGTTGGGGATCAATTTGGATAGAACGTACATTGTTTTTTCCAGAAATAACAATTTGGACCATACCACCGCCTGCTGATCCAGTTACCTCCATTTTATCCAATTCATTTTGCATTTCAGACATTTTATTCTGAATTTGTTGGGCTTGCTTAAGCATAGAGCCTAAATTTTTCATCAAGGTGTATCTCCTTTTGTATAAGTATCAATTACAGCATCAGAATTTTGATTAAGGGGAATAATTTTATCAACTTTAGCATTTGGAAAATTTTCTAATATAGTTTTGGCAATAGGATGTTGCATAGCCTCATTAATCTTTCTTTCTTCTTCCATAGCTTTTTTTTCAGCCAATGTGGGGCCACCAGATTCTTGGGTTAAATTAATGGTCCACCTTTCATTTGTCCATTCATTAAGACAGGTGGCTAGTCTGTTAATAAAGTTTTTTGGTGTTTGGTCGGTTACATTAATTTCAATGTTACCTTTTTGATATCTAACCAATCTAGTATTGTAAACAAGGTTAGTGTGAAGAATAGCTTCCCTTTTTTGGGCAAATAAATCAACCATATCTTCAAAGGTTGTAAGAGATGAAGAAGATATTTTGTCCGATGTCAAAGAAGATGAAGGTATAGGGTTTTGAGGTAGATGGAACGACGTAAAATCAACAATTTCTGGTGTAGATAATTCTGATGTTGGTATATTTTTTATAAAATTTTTATTGTTAGAAACTATTGCCGCAGAAGAGGAAGGCACAGGTGATGGTGAGGATATTAATTTAGAATCCTTACTATTTTGCCACAAGTCAATTAATTCTGCAGGTGTTGGAAGAGAAGCTGTATGTGTCAATCTAATAATAAGCATTTCAGCGGCTTGATAAGGATTGGGGGCAGTTTGAATTTCTGCAAGCCCTTTAAGAAGAAGTTGCCACAATTTAGCTAAAATAGATACGGATAATTGGGTTGATAACTTTTGTACAAGAATTTGGTTGGTTTCACCGAAAAATAATTTTTTATAAAGATCAGGAGAAATTTGTAAGCGGCTTAATTCAGCAGTTAATTCAAGCAAATCTTTAATAATTAAAATAGGATCACTTCCAAGCACATAAAGGGATTTAAGTTTCTCTAGCGCATGAGACGTAAGACCGGTTACTAAATGTTCATAAAGCTCTAAAAGTTCTTTTTGATCTGTACTTCCTAACATATGGCGTACAGCGTCAGCTTTAATTGTTGAATTTTCTGACAGGATTAAGGCTTGGTCGAGCAATGATAACCCGTCTCTCACAGAACCTTCGGCAGCGCGGGCAATTAATCCAACGGCTTCGGGATCAATAGAAAATCCTTCAAGCTTTGCTATATCACCAAAATATTTTTGTAACACAATCTCATCAACCCGTTTCAGGTCAAAACGTTGACAACGGGATAGTATGGTGACAGGTACCTTACGAATTTCAGTTGTAGCAAAAATAAATTTCACATGAGGCGGAGGTTCTTCCAAAGTTTTCAATAAAGCATTAAAAGCATTATTGGAAAGCATATGGACTTCATCAATAATGTATATTTTATATCGTCCCGATACAGGGGCATAAAGTACACCTTCGATGAGATCACGGATGTCTGCAACACCTGTGTGACTTGCAGCATCCATTTCAATAATATCTAAATGACGTTCATTCAGTGCCAGGTCGCATTGGCTGCAAATTCCACAAGGATTAATAGTAGGTCCGCTATTTCCGTCTTGACCCAGGCAATTTAACCCACGTGCAATAATTCTAGCTGTTGTTGTTTTTCCAACACCTCGTACCCCTGTTAACATGAAAGCATGGGCAATACGCCCTGTGACAAGGGCATTGGTTAAAATACGTACCATCACATCTTGACCAATAAGTTCGGTCAATTTGCCAGGTCTATATTTACGGGCTAATACCCGATAAGGTGATGTGGTCATCATAAGTAACTGTATCTTGTTAAGAATTTATATATTTATATCTTAATTAAGGATAAAGTAGAAATATACATTAAAACATAAGGAGACTAGATTACGACCCATGAAGAACTTGTTACGGCTGCTTCCTTCCGGATCTGGCCGGGTTAGCAAGGAGCATGTCCGAATCTAATCTCCAACTTACTATAATATTAATTTTTTAAAGATGTAAAATATATCTTTTAATCTTAGAATAATTATATAGAAAATCCATATTTAAAAATGAAAGAAATTTTATGGCGTATCCTATTAAAAAAATTGTTTTAGCTTATTCTGGTGGGCTTGATACCAGCGTTATTTTAAAGTGGTTGCAACAGACCTATGGGTGTGAAGTGATTACTTTTACAGCAGATATAGGACAAGGTGAAGAATTAGAACCTGCCCGAAAAAAAGCAGAAATGTTTGGGGTCCAACATATTTTTATTGAAAATTTACAAGAAGAATTTGTCCGCGATTATGTTTTCCCCATGTTTCGCAGTAATGCTATGTATGAAGGGCATTATCTTTTAGGGACATCAATTGCTCGTCCTTTAATCGCCAAAAGACAAATCGAAATTGCTAAAGAAATGGGTGCAGATGCTGTAGCCCATGGGGCAACAGGGAAGGGAAACGATCAAGTACGTTTTGAATTGACCTATTATGCATTAAATCCAGATATTAAAGTTGTGGCCCCTTGGCGGGAATGGCAATTAAATTCACGCGCAGCTCTTATAGAATTTGCGGAAAAAAATCAAATTCCTATTGCCAAAGATAAAAGAGGGGAAGCGCCGTTTTCAACAGATGCCAATCTTTTACATATTTCAGCCGAAGGAAAAATTTTAGAAGATCCATGGATTGAAGCCCCAGATTATGTATATAGTAGAACGGTTGCGCCGGAAGCAGCCCCGAATGAACCACAGATAATTGAAATAGAATTTCTCAAAGGTGATCCAATTGCGGTTAATGGTCAGAAATTATCCCCTGCCTTCCTGTTAAAGGAATTAAATCGTTTGGGTGGAATGCACGGTATTGGCCGACTTGATCTTGTAGAAAATAGATTTGTGGGTATGAAATCACGTGGTATCTATGAGACACCGGGGGGTACAATTTTGCATGTGGCTCATCGGGCCATTGAAAGTATTACCCTTGACCGGGGGGCAGCCCATCTTAAAGATGAATTGATGCCACGTTATGCAGAATTAATTTATAATGGTTTCTGGTACAGTCCAGAACGTCTTATGTTACAAGCCTTAATTGATAAAAGCCAAGAACATGTTGAAGGTGTCGTAAAATTAAAACTTTATAAAGGCAATGTTTATGTGACGGGCAGGCGTTCTCCGAAAAGTCTTTATAGTATTGATCATGTCACTTTTGAACAAGATCAGGTTTATAATCAAAAAGATGCAGAAGGATTTATTCATCTTCAAGCTTTACGTCTTCGTCTTCTAGGTAAAAATAAAAATGAAAAGTAATTATCATAATAAGTAGAAAGGTTACAAATAAAAATTTTTTTTATATAAAAAATAAAGTTTTGATTAATTTGATAGTTTATTTGCCATTTTTCAATGCCAATATCTTTAAGTATATGATGATTAAAATGAAGAAAATGCATAAGAAAAATCCTTAGAATTACTGTTATGCATTTATTTTAATCTAATAAATATAAAAAACTTGCCGTATACGGACAAGAATATTATTTATTTTAAAGAAGATAAAGGGCTAAATAGATAATTGTTTTTTATATGCTTGTAACGTGTTATGCATAAGGCACGCAATGGTCATGGGCCCAACCCCACCTGGTACAGGGGTTATGGCTTGCACTTTGTCAACAACATTTGAAAAATCAACATCACCAACAATGATAGATTTGTTGTTTTCATTTGATATGCGATTAATACCAACATCAATAATAACGCTATTTTCTTTAACCCATTCAGCTTTAACAAAATTTGGTTTTCCGATGGCTGCAATAATGATGTCAGCTTGTTGGCATTCTTGGGCAAGATTTTGTGTATAAGAATGGGTTATGGTGACCGTACAATTTTCCTGTAATAATAATAAAGCCATTGGTTTCCCAACAATGTTAGACCGCCCAATAATAACAGATTTTTTGCCTGATAAATTTCCAAGAAAATGCTTTAATAACTTCAAACAGCCAAGGGGTGTACACGGGACCAATTCTTTTTTTCCCAGGGCTAAAAGCCCCATATTTCTGCTATGAAATCCATCTACATCTTTATCGGGGTGAATATGTTCAATTATTTTATGGGGATCAATATGATCTGGTAAGGGTAATTGAACTAAAATCCCATGCACATTTGGGTCATGATTTAATTGGTCAAGAAGATGTAATAATTCCATTTCACTTGTTGTCATCGCTAATGGATAATGAAAAGAATTAATGCCCAATTCTTTAGCTTTTTTTTGTTTGTTTTGAACATATATATGGCTTGCTGGATTATCACCTACCATGATCACTGCAAGGCCAGGTACAATTTTTTGATGGTTAGTTAATTGATTAATTTCTGTGCTAACTGACGTACATAATTGATTAGCCAGTTTTTTCCCATCAATAATTTTATGTAAGATATGATCGGAATAGTGTGTCATCAGTGTTTTTAATTAGATAAATATTTCATACATTAAATTACGGGCAAAATAAAGAAGAAGAATAAGAATAACTGGCGAAATATCAATGCCACCTATATATGGGATAATTTTTCGGATAGGTTGTAATGCAGGTTCGGTAATTTGGGTTAAAAAACGATAGATACGTTGCACAGCATAAATGCTTGTATTAATAATATTAAGATTAATTAACCAATTCATAATGACATAAGCTATAATAAGCCACATATAAAGATTAATGATTGTACCTATTAAATCAATCAACGAATGCATAGCATTTATTCCTTTGTGACATGAGTACCATTTTTGATTAATTTAACGAGATTAATATAAAATCGCAAGTATGCTTTAAGAAATGAAGGTTGACAGATTTTTTCAGGATTTCTAATAGTAAATTTATGGGGCCGTAGCTCAGTTGGGAGAGCGCTTCGTTCGCAATGAAGAGGCCGTCGGTTCGATCCCGATCGGCTCCACCAT
>JAIBAD010000011.1 GCA_019695395.1 Alphaproteobacteria bacterium | reverse complement strand
TTCTCGAGCTCATTGTGACATGCTTATGAGGCAAAAAATTATATCTAAAAAAGTTGGACAGGCGATTCTTCAAGGATTGGGCCAAATTGAAAAAGAGATGGATCAAGGTCTTTTTGTATTTAAAGAAGAATACGAAGATATCCATATGAATGTGGAGGCACGGTTATATGAATTAATTGGTGATAATGCGGGATATTTACATACAGCGCGCTCACGTAATGACCAAGTGGTTACTGATTTCAAATTGTGGATTCGGGATCACATCAATCTTTTAAATAACCAAATAAAAAAGCTTGGAATTACTTTATTGAACCATTGTGAAAATAATCTTTATACTTGGATACCTGGTTATACACATTTTCAACCTGCCCAACCTATTTCTTTTGCTCATCATTTAATGGCATATGTTGAAATGTTAATAAGAGATCAATCCCGTTTTATTGATTGTCAGCAAAGATTAAATGAATGTCCTTTGGGTGCCGCAGCTCTGGCAGGGACATCTTTTCCAATTGATCGCTATTATACAGCGCGTGTTTTGGGTTTTCAAAAACCAACGGCAAATTCAATAGATACAGTATCTGATCGTGATTTTGTGTTGGATTTTTTGGCGTCCGCATCGATTCTTGCTATGCATCTTTCAAGATTGGCTGAAGAAATTGTCCTTTGGTCAACGCCTCAATTTGGGTTTATCACGCTTAGTGATTCTTTTTCAACAGGCTCTTCCATTATGCCTCAAAAGCGTAACCCGGATGCAGCAGAGCTTATTAGAGGAAAAACAAGCAGAAGTGCTACGTCATTTTCGTCGTTAATTATGCTGATGAAAGCTTTACCTTTAGCTTATGCCAAAGATTTACAAGAAGATAAACATTATGTTTTTGAAACTTATGATACGCTTAATTTATGTTTAATGGCTATGATAGGCATGCTTGAAAGTATGACTGTGAATAAATCTGCTATGGGTAAAGCAACTGACATTGGTTTTATTACCGCAACGGATTTAGCTGATAAGATAACCCAGAATCTTAAATTACCTTTCAGGCAATCGTATCATTTAGTTGGCCAATTAGTAAAATTAGCAAAAAGTAAAAAAAAGAAATTACAAAATTTATCTTTAAAGGAATTAAAATCGGTTCATGCTGCTTTAACAAAAAAAGATCTTGATGCTTTGACAATTGACTATTCGATTAATAGCCGTCAAAGTTATGGGGGAACGGCTCCCATTTGTATTAAAAAATCAATTAATGAGGCATACAAGAAGTTTAATGGTAAAAAATAATTTTAAAACTAATCGAATAGTGCGATCCATTTTTTTTAATTTTCTTTTAATAAGTATATTAAGCCTGACAAGCTGTGGAAAAAAAGGGGATCTTGAAAAACCCGAAGGTAGTGATCCAAAATATCCTAGGCAGTATCCTGCAGATTTATGATTGGATTTTATTATTCTGGGGGCGAATTTTATGCTGATGATCTTAAAATTAAAGATTTAGCTAAAACAATAGGGACACCTTTTTATTGTTATTCTGCAAGTTTAATTGAACATCGCTTTAAACATTTTCAAGCTCATTTACCCAAAAATCGGACATTAATATGTTATGCGCTTAAAGCCAATTCGAACCAAGCTATTATAAAAACTTTGGGACGTTTAGGTGCTGGTGCGGATGTTGTATCTGAAGGGGAATTAAGACGTGCTCTTACTGCCAATATTCCTCCTGATCGCATTGTTTTTGCAGGTGTTGGTAAACAAAAAAATGAAATTACATTTGCTTTACAAAATAACATCTATCAATTTAATGTTGAATCTGTTGAAGAATTAAAAGTACTTAATCAAATTGCAGAAGAATTAAAAATAAAAGCTAAAATCGCTTTGCGTATTAATCCTAATGTTGATGCTTTAACTCATGGAAAAATCACGACAGGCAAGTCAGAAAATAAATTTGGTATTAATATTGATCAAGCGTTTGAAGTTTATAATTATGCAAAACAATTATCCTGGATTGATATTAAAGGTGTCGCGGTCCATATTGGATCCCAACTTATAGATTGGCAACCTTTTTACCAATCATTCCAAAAAATAGCCCAGTTAGTAAAAGAGTTAAAAAAGAATAATTTTCCGATTAGCCGTATTGATTTGGGTGGAGGTATTGGTATTGATTATCATTTGGATCAGCTTCCTAATATTTCAGAATATTGTTCTATTGTTGAAAAAACAGTTGGATATCTAGATTGTGATCTTATTTTTGAGCCAGGTCGTTCTTTATGTGCTGATTCAGGAATTTTAGTAAGCAAAACTATTTATGTTAAAAAGGGCTCTGATCGATCTTTTGTTATTATTGATGCAGCTATGAATGATTTTATCCGACCTACTCTTTATGATGCGTGGCATAATATACAACCTGTCAAAGAACCACTTAAAGATGAAAAATTTTATACCTATGATATTGTTGGACCTGTGTGTGAAACCGGTGATACCTTTGCTTTACAACGTCATTTACCCTATATTAGTAATGAAGATCTTTTGGTTATACGTTCAACGGGTGCTTATGGGGCTGTTATGTCTTCTAATTATAATACACGCCTTAATGCACCAGAAATTATGGTTTATAAAAACCAGTATAAAATAATTCGAGAAAGAACCAATTATCATGATTTAATAATGTTGGATCAATTGCCAGATTGGTTAGAATAATAAATTATATGGTATAGTTAGGAATAAAAATATACCTTTGAATCAATATTCTAAATTAAATTAATTTAATGTTTTTATTTTTAAAAAAAGAAAATATTCCGTTTCGGATACAAATTTATCTTTGGGTTTCTTTTCTCGTAATGACATGGGAAAGAATATGGCTGGTTATATGGCCTGTTGTTATTACAATTTTCATAATTTTAAATTTAATTTTTTCTGGGCTATTTTTAATTATACCTTTATGGATACAAGCCTGTGTTTTTATTAGTTTATTTTTTATTATAGTATTCTTTTTTATCAAAGGATGGAGATCTTTTTCTTTACCTTATTGGGATGAGGTTGAGCGCAGGGTAGAGAAAGATAGCCATGTGATGCACCAACCTTTAATTGGAGTACAAGATAAAATAGCAAATTCTGCTATAGAAGGAACTGAAACAAATATACTATGGAATTTACATAAAAAAACTGCTCAAAGAAAAATAATAAATTTAAAAATTACAAGTTTACGCAACACTTTAATTTATAAAGATCCATGGGCTTTATTAAGTTTAACCCTCTTAATATTGATTATTGAAATTTTTGTTATGCCCTATAATTTTGCAGATTATTGGCGGCAGGTGGTCTCTTTACAAAATATAAGAACACATAATAATTTAACAACTACTGCTCTTTTTGATCTATGGATTACGCCTCCAACTTATACAGGAAAACCACCAATTTACTTATCTACAGCTCAGTCAATTCAATTACAAACTCAACAAGAAAAAAAAATCATTGAAATACCAGAAGGAAGTAAACTTATCGCGCGTCTTACTGGTATTATAACAGATAAAAATACAAATCTTGAGGTTGGTGATTATATTATTCCATTTAAACAAATTGATGAAACTATTGCGCAAACAGAAACACAAATTATTTCAGGAAATTATCTTAAAGCTAATTTAGGCCATAATTCTATGGGACCGTGGCCAATTAAAATTATTGAAGATAAACCACCTGTGATAAAATTTCTTAACTTGCCGTCCTCTATTCAAAATAACAGATTGAAAATAGATTATATGGCAGGAGATGATTATTCCTTGAAAGATATAACTCTCCAAATAAAACCAATAGATGAAAAATTCTATTTTTATGGATTTAAAGATTTAGATGTCAAATTAATATTACCGTCAAATGGTAAAAAGGTTTTTAAATCTACCTCGACGCAAAATTTAAGCTCTCATCCATGGGCAGGATTACCTGTTGTGATGACGCTTATTGCACAGGATGAACAAGGGCAATATACCAGAAGTCAATCCGTAAAAACTTTTTTACCTGAACGTGAATTTCGTAATCCAATTGCGCGTGCAATAATTTATCAACGTAAAAAAATGCTTTTTGCTTTTAATTCAGAATTACGTTTTGCAGTGGCACTTACTTTGTCAGATATTGCTTCTATGCATCAGGAATATAAAAATGATGCGGCTGTCATGCTTTCATTACGCTCTGTTAGTCGCCGTATATTAAGTAATGAATGGGAAAATATGCAAGCCCAAATTCAAGAAGATTTGTGGCTGGCTGCATTACGTGTAGAAAATGGAAATTTATCTATAGCAGAAAAAAAACTTCAGGATACTCAACAAGCATTGCAAGAAGCGTTGGCTAATAATGCTTCAAATGAGCAAATTGAACAGTTGATAAATAAGTTAAGAGAAGCAATGGATGAATATTTTACAGCTCTTAATCAGAAACTGGAGCAACAATTTAAAGATGGTAGTAATCAAGAATTTGAAGCTAATCAAACTGTTTTGTCTTTAAATAATAATGATTTGAAACGTATGTTAGACCAAGCTCAGAAATTAGCACAAAATGGTTCTAGAGATGCGGCACGAACAGTTTTATCCCAACTTCAAGATATGTTAGATAATTTACAAACGTCACCTCAAGCTTCGGTAAACCAAAAAACACGAGAAGCGATGAAGGCTATGCGGGATTTGGACAATTTAACCGAACGTCAAAAACGTCTACGTGATGATAGTATGAAATATTCTGAACAACAAAAACAACAGAATAAGAATTCTAAACCACAATCTAAAAAAGATAGCCAAAATCAAGCGAATCAACAAAATCTTTTACGTCAAGATCTAGATAAGTTGCAGCAGAAATTTAAAGATCTAACTGGACAAGACCCTCAAGACTTAAATGAAGCGAATAATGCCATGCGAGAAGCTTTTAATGCATTGAAAAAAGATAATTGGCAGAAAAGTATAGAGGGACAAAATAAAGCTTTGGATGAATTACAAAAAAGCAAAAAAAATTTAATGGGTCAAATGCGTCAAGGAAATGGGGGGCAAAATCTTTTTCCAGGTATGATGGGCACTAAGAAAGAGCGTCATACAGATCCTTTGGGTAGAGTTGATCCTGGACAAGGTATTATGGATTCAGGAGACGTAAAAATACCAGAAGAATCAGAAATCCAACGTTCTCGGAATATTGTTGATGAATTAAGACGTAGATCAATGGAACATTCAAGATCTCAATCAGAACTTGATTATATTAATCGATTGCTTCAACAATTTGAATAATTGTTTATCTTACTTTGTTAGATATATGGGCGCTATCGAATGTTGCCATATTTTGATGACAGGATAAAGCTGCTTTAAATATAGGTATCACAAGAGCTGCACCTGAAGCTTCACCAAGGCGCATATTAAAATTTAATAATGCTTTTTTCTTAATAATATCAAGTAGTTTTTTATGCCCAGGCTCTGCTGAAACATGTGAAACATAACAATGATCAAGAGCATTTTGTTTGCAGTGAAATAAAATACTTGCAGCTGCTGTTGTTGCAAACCCATCTAGGATAACAGGTACACGTGCTAATCTTGCAGCGATAATAGCGCCAGCTATTGCTGCAAGTTCTAATCCACCAACGCGACGCATAATTTCAAAACCATCGTGTTGCTTATTTTGGTGTAATTGAGCAGATTTTTTAACTATATTTATTTTATGGTGTAAGGTTTCATGGCTAATACCTGTTCCATATCCTACCCAATCTTCGGGTTCACCACCAAAAAGAAGATAACATAGCGCGGCAGCGGATGTTGTATTTCCTATACCCATTTCACCCAATCCCAAAATATCAATACCAGGTTCGACAGCTGTCATACCAAAAGCAAATGCTTTTGTGCATTCTTCTTCACTCATGGCTGATGCTATTGTAAAATCTTCGGTTGGTTGATCTAAATTCATTTCATAAACTTTTAAATCTGCATCCGCTAGTTTACATAATTGGTTGATTGCAGCCCCCCCTTGGATAAAGTTTTTTACCATCTGTTTGGTAACGTCGCTTGGAAAAGCAGATACGTTTTGCGCAGCAACTCCATGATTACCTGCAAAAACAGCGATTCTTGGGTGTTCAAGTTTGGCAGGGTATTTAGCTTGCCAGCCAGCCAGCCATGCTGTAATTTCTTCTAGGATACCAAGCGATCCTGCGGGTTTAGTTAAAGAAATCTCACGGGATTTGGTAAGGTCAATTGATTTTTGATCAACATCAGGAAAATGATTTAAGATAGCTCTGATTTCGTTTAAATTGGCAATCTGGTTATGCATATTTTTTCTTTTCAATTAAAAACAATTGTAGCTAATAAATTATAACAAAGAAATAGTATATATTTTTATTTTAAAGGCTATGGAAAATTTCAAAATCAAAATTAACACTTTTATTGATTTCGGCAAATGTTGGATCCAAGATTTTATAGCTGCTTGTTCCTTATTAACTGTTCTTAATATTTCTTATATGTGGGATAACAAAACTGAACGGCCGCTTGCTTTTTCTGTGCGTGCATTTCCTATTGTTGGATGGTGTATTGGTTTTGTGATGGGATGTGTATTGAAACTTACATATTCAATCAATTTAGAAATATCTCTATCTACAATTTTTGCTATTTTAAGTGGAATTTTATTGACCAGAGGTTTTCATGAAGATGGTCTTGCGGATACAGTAGATGGATTGATAGGAGGAAATAATAAAGAGCATAAATTAATGATTATGAAAGATAGTAGAATAGGTACTTATGGAACTTTAGCATTAATTTTCTCGGTTATAATTAAAATTTTTACCTTAATTTCTCTTTCTGTGGATCAAGGATTTTGGTTATTAATTTTAACCCAAGGAATGTCGCGTAGCTGTTTACCCTGGTTTATGTATAAAATGACTTTGGCAAAAGAATCTGGGTTAGCTTTTCATTTTGGAAAACCTTGTTTTTATTCTACTGTATGGTCCTTGTCTTTAGGTTTGGGTGCTATTTTATTTATTATGGGAATAAAGGTTTTTATTGTTGTTAGTATTCTAACATTTGCTTGGTATCATATTTTTTCTTTGTACGTCAAAAAGCAAATAGGAGGATATACAGGTGATATCTTGGGTGCTTTTCAGCAAACCAATGAAATATTGATTTTAATTTTTTTAGCCTATGGGGCATAGAATCTATAATGGTTTTAATAACAAAATGGTGGTGGATTAGGCATGCCCCTGTTTTAGCATCCTCTCACTATCTTTATGGGCAACAAGACATACCAGCAGATTGTTCAAATGAAAAATCATTTTTAACTCTGGCTCATATGTTGCCGCATGATGCTGTTTGGATTATAACACCTTTGCAACGTACATATCAAACGGCTACAATGTTACAAAAAATAAGCAAGCAAGAAATATTATTTCGTACAGAAGATAATTTTATTGAACAAAATTTTGGGGGGTGGCAGGGATTAAGTTATGATGAAATAAATAATTTAAATAAAAATTTATTTAATAATCGATCGCTTAGATTTTTAGCTCATGCTATTCCCCCAGATGGAGAAAGTTTTAATCAGCTTGTTCAACGTGTTAGTTTTTCAATTAAACAGATAAATGAATTGTATAAAGGACGTGATATAATTGTTATAACGCATGCAGGGACAATTCGGTCCGCTTTAGCTTTCGCTCTTGGGTTAGAAGGGGGGCAAGCTTTGCAATTTAATATATCATGTCTTTCTTTGACGCGATTAGATCATATCAATTTAATTGAAGGAGAATCACTACATCAAAACGAAAATTGGAAAATTCACAAAGTGAACCATCTTTATAAATCTTAATTTAACAGAGATTAAGATTTATAAAAAAATATACTAATGGATTCTTTATTCATAATCTTTATCCTTGACTAGCTTTTGTTATTTTTTTGGTATAGGCTATTTAATACCTAAATAAATTATTAATAAAAGGGAAATTATACATATGATTAAGTTTAGATCGGGATTATTAGCTATTTTATTTTTAGCTATATCAGGTGCAAGTATTCAGGTGCAGGCAGCCTCTTATTCGGAACAGCAAGAATTAATTGAACGTGCAAAAGTAACTTTTCAAAAATTAATGGCTAGTCCAGATTTTTCAAATCTCCCAGGTTATGTTCGACAAGCCAAGGCTATTATGATTTTTCCATCTCTTGTTAAAGGTGGTTTTGGATTAGGAGCAGAAGGTGGTACTGGCGTGATGCTTGCTAAAGATGCACAAAAAGGTTGGAGCGATCCTGCTTTTTATACGATAGCTTCAGGTAGTCTAGGTATCCAAGTCGGTGGTCAAGTATCTGAGGTTGTTTTAACAATTATGACAGAAAAAGCATTTAATACTATATTAGATGATAATTTTAAATTTGGTGGGGATGTAAGTGTTGCGGCAGGACCAATGGGTGTTGGCATGGGGACAGGATTAACAAGTAATTTTGATGCCGACATATATTCTTTTGCTAAAGTAGTTGGTCTTTTTGGTGGGGCCTCTTTACAAGGATCAAGTTTAATGAAACGTGATACACTTAATTCAGATTTTTATGGTCCTAATGCCACGCCAGAAGCGATTTTAATTCAAAGAAAATTTTCTAATCCTTTGAGTCAACCTTTAAAAAATGTCTTAGCTTCTTATTAATTATAAATATATATATTTTACTTATAAATAGGAGAGCATAATTATGCTCTCCTATTTATTTTATAGAGAGGTTCTTTTAGATTTGTGAGAGGTTATTTGTTCCTTATATGTTCTCTATAAATTGATAATGTAAAATAATATTTTTAAAAACAAAACAAAAAACAAATTATTAAATAAAATTAAATAAAAAAATAATATTAAATAATTAAGTTAAAGTCTTGATATATCTATATTAATAGGTATCATTTGATTTCTAATCACATTTTTAAAATTAAATCACTATGTTTTCAGTCGCTTCAAATAAAGATTTAGATACCTCTTTGGAACATAAATCACCATCTAAGGGTGATACAGTGTTAGCTTTTGAGCATCGTAAAATCCCGGTTGTATTTTTACAAAATAAAAGAGCACGCCGTATGATTTTAAGATTTGATCACAATACATCACGTATTGTGGTTGTATTACCTTCCAGAGTTAGTCATGACGAGGGTCGTCGTTTTGCTTTACAAAACAAAGGTTGGATTAAAAATCAACTGGCTCTTTTGCCTGATCCTATTCCTTTTGCTGATGGACATTGGATTCCTTATTTGGGTATTGAACATAGGATTCATCATCATCCAGAAAAACCAAGAAAAGTTTGGAAAGATGGTCATGAAATTCATGTAGGCGGACCTAAAGAGTTTATTGCACGCCGAATAGAAGAATGGTTGAAACAAGAAGCACGTCGTGAAATAGAACAACGTGTTTATGAAAAAGCAGCTGTTATTGGCCGTCGTATTTATGGTCTTACTTTGCGTGATCCTAAAAGCCGTTGGGGTAGTTGCTCCGCCTATGGTAGATTATCATTTTCTTGGCGGTTAGTATTAGCGCCTTTGCCGGTTTTAGATTATGTTGTTGCTCATGAAGTTGCTCATTTACGTCAAATGAATCACGGTCCTAAATTTTGGAAATTAGCAGCTGAATTAACACATGATTTAGAATGGGCTAAAGCATGGTTACAAAAATATGGGCCTGTTTTACATCGATTTGGTTTAATAGCTAATTAAAAATTAGTATACACGTCATCCTGATTTATGTATCTAAAATGTCGATAAACTTTAAAATTATGCAGGTGGTTTAAAGGCTTTCATATTAAAATTATGCCATAAAAGAGCCGGCAGAGTACCCCCAGTAGTTTTGTCCATAGGGGAATAATCATCATTTCCAAACCATACACCTGTGATAAGATCTGATGTAAAACCAATAAACCAAGCATCACGAAAATTTTGACTGGTTCCTGTTTTACCAGCCGCCGGTTGTCCAAAACCTGCAGCTTTACCTGTACCAGAAGTTACAACATTTGCTAAAATATCAAGCATATTATCTACATATTCGCGATCAATAACTGTTTTAGAAGGAGTTGGATCTTTAAATTGATAGAGAATATGCCCATCGCTATCTTTTATTTCTTGTATGCCTCTGGGTTCAACTAATTTACCTTGATTGGCAAAGCTTCCATATGCACCTGTCAGTTCAAGTAATGTAACTTCTTCCGTACCTAAGGCGATACTTGCTGTTGGATTAAGATCAGTTTTAATACCTAGTCTTTTAGCCGTTCTGACAATTCTTTTAGGCCCAACACCTTCACTTATTTGAACAGCAATACTGTTTAAAGATAAAGCAAATGCTTGTCTTAAACTTACTGATCCGTAATAGCGGTTATTATAATTATCGGGGTGCCAATTCCCAATAGATATGGGTGTATCATTCATTATAGTATCTGGTGTTAATCCTTGTTCAAAACCTGTTAAAAAAACAAATGCCTTAAATGAAGATCCAGGTTGTCTTTTAGCTTGTGTTGCACGATTAAATTGACTTTTCTTATAATCTTGTCCACCAATCATTGTTTGGATTGCACCATTTTTTTTCATGGATATTAAAGCTGCCTGGGTTGCGTTATAATGACTACCTTGCTCACTTAAAATCTTAACAGTTTCTTCTTCAGCGATTTGTTGGAGAACAGGGTTAAGGGTGGTTGTTACAATAATATTTTTATTATTAGTTAGATTAATATAGTTTGGAATTTGGTCTAAAATCCAATCAGAAAAATAAGCACCAAGTCTATTATTTTTTGTTGGAATGGGTACATAATTATCGGCCAAAGATCTTTCTGCTGCATCTTGAGTTATAAACTGAGCGTCGACCATGTTTTGTAAAACAAGTCTTGCTCTTTCTTGGGCTAATTTTGGGTCATTAATAGGATTATACCGTGCCGGTGCTTTAAGAAGACCTGCGAGCATGGCAGATTCAAAAAGAGAAATTTGATCAACAGGTTTGTTAAAAAATTTCCGTGTCGCTGCATCAATACCATAAACACCAGAACCAAAATAAACACGATTTAAATAAAGTTCCAAAATTTCTTTTTTTGTAAATTTCTGTTCAAGCCATAAAGATAAAAGAATTTCTTGCCCTTTGCGACGCCAAGTACGTTTAGGTGTTAAAAAAATATTTTTTGCAAGTTGTTGGGTAATTGTACTGCCACCTTGGCTAATCTTGTTTTGATGAAAATTAATATAAAAAGCCCTTATAATTCCCATAATATCGATGCCTATATGACTATAAAAACGTCTATCTTCTGTTGCAAGAACGCTATTAATTATACTTTCAGGTATTTTTTCTAAGGGAATTTTTTCACCATACAAATCACCATATGTCGCTAAAATAAGATTATTATTTGTCATTAAAGTTACAGAAGGTGCAGATTGTTTATAATTTAATTCGTTAGGATCAGGTAAATCATAAGCCAGCCATCCAATCAAACTGGCTATAAATAAAGTACCCCATGAAAAAGTGACTAAAAGCAATTTAAATACAAGATACCATGGTACCCAGCGCAAGGATAAAAAATTCCAAGGTACCCAACGAAAAGATAAAAATTTTCCAATACCTATAATAATAAAAAATAAAAGATATGAAGAGGATGTTTCATCAATTTTGGGGCGATTCAAATCTTGAACGCGCGTTCCTTTAGAAACACGATTAGGAGAAGTAAAACGATTTTTTTTTTCAGGTATTTTAGGCATTTTTTTAAAATGTTGGTTTAAAGACAAGCCATTAATTTGTTAATTTTTTAATAAAATGGCAATAATAAATAGCAAGTTTCAAACCATAAAATCCTGCAATTCAGAAGTAATTTAAGCTAATAAAATTGAATATAAAAGTTAATAAGATAGGACACAAGTTTTATCTTATATTGGATATTAAAAAATCAGTTAATAAAAAAGCCTGAAATAACTTTCAGGCTTTTTTATTAACTAACTGTATAAATTCTTTTAATTTCTATTCCCCATAATTTGCAAAAGGGAAATAAACAGATTGATGAAATCTAAATAAAGTCGAAGTGCCCCTAAAATAGATTTCTTTTTAATCATTTCATTATTATCTTGCCCGTCATATTCTTCTTTAATCATTTGTGTATCATAAGCCGTAAGTCCCGCAAAAATTAATACACCTACAATAGAGACGGCAAATTGTAGGGCAGTTGAAGCAAGAAATATATTTACAATACTTGCAATAATAATACCAATTAGCCCTATAAAAAGAAAAGAGCCAAACCCTGAAAGATCTTTTTTAGTGGTGTAGCCATAAAGACTTAAAGCTGCAAAAGTAGCTGCTGTTATAAAGAAAACCTTAGCAACAGAAACAGCTGTATAAACAGCAAAAATATAAGAAAGAGAAAGTCCCATTACCCCAGCAAAAGCCCAAAATAAAATTTGTGCGGTACTAGCTTGCATTTTATGGATACGGAAACCAAAGAAAAGAGCAAAACCAAGAGGAGCAAGCATTACAATCCAGGCAAGAGGGGTTCCATATATAATTCTAAGAAGCTCAGGGCTTGTTCCTACTAGGTAGGCAATTAAACCGGTTAATCCCAATCCAGCTGCCATATAATTGTAAACACCCAACATATATGTTCTAAGCCCAACATCAAGCTGAATAGCAGTAGCCTGAGCAGAATGGTAGTATTTATTGTTACTGTCACTCGTCATGGATAAGACCTCAGTTTTTAAAGTTTAAGTTGATTAAATAAAATTACTATACAATATATGGTCTATAATGTGTGAAGAATCAATATTGAAGTTAAAAATATTGTAAGAAATTTTTTTTATACCATAAATTATTTTAATTTATTGAATTATGAAACCACCAACCATTCAAGATATAGAAGTTTGGGTTCAAGAAATTGTTCAATCGATACCGGAACCAATACAGCACTATATAAATAATCTGCGTATTCAAATTGATGATTTTCCAGATTCTAAGACAGAGCAAGAAATGGAATTAGAAACAGCCTTTGATCTTTTGGGTTTATATAAGCAAGTAAACTTAGGTTCTTTTAATACGTTACCCAAAGAAATGTTAACTTCAGATTATGCTGATATAATATATTTATACAGAAGATCAATTTTAGATTTTTGGTGTGAAACTTCAGGAGATTTGATAGAAATTATTGGACAAGTATTATTAAATGAAATCGCACGTTATCTTGAATTTAATGTTGAAGAAACCCAACAACTTATTGAACAAACTTTATTCACAGTAAAAAATAACAATCGCAATTTTTTTGATTCTTAAAAATTGTTGTTCAATTAATAATGATAGAGGGTATCAATTATATTCTAATTATTAAAAATTTTTGATTGTCTGCAATATAAAGAAAAATAAAGAATTTATCTGTTAATTTTTGTAAATTTATAAAATAATTTGTAAATTATAAAAACAAAAACTTGACGATTAAAAAACGGCGGCTTATAAAAAATAGATAACAAAAAATTCTATTCTAATTTTTGTTGTGATAGAAGTTGAGGGAGCTTCTATTTTTGTTAAAAAAAGCAATAAATAAATATCTAATTTAAGGTTAAGAGATTATGGCTAATCATCAATCAGCAGAGAAACGTATACGTCAAACTGCAAAACGTACAATTGTTAACAAATCACGCTTAAATCGTGTACGCTCTTTTGTTAAAAAGGTAGAAATGGCTATAGTCCATAAAGATAAAAAACTAGCTGAAGAATCTTTTTTACTTGCTCAACCAGAAATACATCGTGGTGTTAAAGCTGGTGTATTACACCGCAATACAGCTGGTAGAAAATTATCTCGATTAATTTCTCGAATCAAATCATTATAAAAGACAACTAAAAATAATTTTATATAAGGTTTTAGCTTTACCTTTTAGGGGTAGAGGTGGGATTTTTTTGTTTACTTTTTGAATTGAAAAGCAATAGGTATGATTAATTTTAAAAAAGATCGGAAAATAATTGAAATTAATCTTTTTGAACAAAGAAAAAATATCTTATTCATAAATTTGCTGGATTTTTTCTTTCGATTTAATTCTAAGTTTATAGGTGTAATAAAAAAAAATATTACGGCTTATAAAATCTTACTGTTGTTTTTCTGTCGCAGTTGGAGACGATCCTATAAATCAGTTTCTATTGTTACTATATTAGAAGATAAAAGTTGCTATAACATAAATAACTATTCTAAAGATTATTATCAATTACCAAGGCAACAAACCGCACAACATCAGGTTTGTAATCTGTCGTGGTATTAATTTGGGGGTTTATAGTCGATGTCTTTTTCATCAAATGAAATACAACAACAATGGACAAAAGTAAGGGCCCGTTTACAAGCCGATCTTGGTGACGTTGTTTATCATAGTTGGATTAAACCCTTAAATGTTATTGGGTATGAAAATGGTGAAATAAAAATATCTGCACCAACTCGTTTTATAAAAGATTGGATAGAAATTCATTATTTAGATCGATTAAAGAATTTTTGGCATCGAGAAAATTCTGCAGTTCGCTCGTTGACATTTGTTATAAATAAAGAATCAATTAATAAAACATTTTCAACTTCTGAAAATTATCAACAATCTGTTGAGGAAAAAGAATTACTAAATAAAAATAACCAATTAGGAAGTGAAACTTCTTTTTTGACAGAACTTGGTACATCTTTTGATCCAAAATTCACTTTTGAAAATTTTATTACAGATAAATCTAATGAATTAGCCCATGTAGCCGCGCGGCGTATAGCAGATTCAACCCAAGTGACTTATAACCCTTTATTTTTATATAGTGGTGTAGGTTTGGGTAAAACACATCTTATGCATGCAATTGGGCTTCGTATTAAACAACAATTTCCTGGTAAGAAAGTTGTTTATCTTTCAGCTGAAAGATTTATGTATCAATTTGTTCGTGCCCTTCGTCGTAAAGATATGGTGGGATTTAAAGATCAATTTCGTTCAGTTGACGTATTAATGATTGATGACATTCAATTTATTAGTGGCAAAGATTCAACCCAAGAAGAATTTTTTCATACTTTTAATGCTTTAATTGATAAGAACCATCAAATTGTAGTTTCTGCAGATAAACCGCCTATGAGTTTAGAAGGTCTTAATGAACGGGTACGTTCAAGACTAGCAGGGGGGTTAGTTGTTGATATATCTCCCACAACTTATGAATTGCGTTTGGGAATATTAAAATCAAAAGCAAATTTGTTGAAAGTCAATATACCTTTAGAAGTTTTGGAATTCCTTGCTCATAAAATTACCTCTAATGTAAGAGAATTAGAAGGTGTTCTAAACAGAATTGTTGCTCATGCCGCGTTAATTAATAAAAATACTATTACATTGCAAACAGCTCAGGAAGTTTTACATGATCTACTCGCTGTCTATGACCGCCCATTAAGTATTGAGCAAATTCAGAAACGTGTTGCAGAACATTTTAATATTAAAATGTCGGATATGTATTCAGAAAGAAGAGCAAGAGTTGTGGCACGGCCAAGACAAATTGCTATGTATCTTGCTAAACAATTAACTAATCGCTCTTTACCAGAAATTGGTCGTTGTTTTGGTGATAGGGATCATACAACGGTTATGCATGCTGTTAAGAAGATTGAAGAGCTTCAAACAACGGATAAATTTTTTGGCCAAGATGTCCAATATTTGCGCCAAATATTACAGGGATAACAATTTATCAATTCTTCATATTTAATGATCAAATTATTCTTCTTTTTCCTAATTTTTATGTTAAAATAAATTTTGATTAAAGATAGAATTTAGGGAATTTTTTTATTTAATATGCTGTTTTATTGTTTAAATGCTGATCCGGTTTTATGATGAAAATTATTGTTGATCGTGCAATTTTATTAAAATCTCTTCTCCATATACAAAGTGTTGTCGAACGACGTAATACAATCCCAATTTTATCAAATGTTTTGATTGAAGCTGAACAAGATCGATTAGATTTAACAGCAACGGATCTTGATATTACTATCGTTGAAAAAATACCGTCACAAACCCTTGCCCCAGGATCGGTTACACTACCCGCACATACTTTATATGATATTGTCCGTAAATTACCCGAAGGGTGTGAATTACATTTAGAAGAATCGAAAGCAGGTCAATTGTTTTTAAAAGCTGGACGTTCAAAATTTACACTTTCAACATTACCCCGTGATGATTTCCCTTCATTAGCTGTAGATGATTTAACACATAATTTTTTTATCCCAGCAGATTTTTTAAAAAAATTAATTGATCGAACAAAATTTGCGATTTCAACGGAAGAGGCACGATATTATCTCAATGGTATTTTCCTCCATACACTTAAAACATCAGAAGGAATAATGTTGCGGTCTGTGGCCACGGATGGTCATCGTTTAGCACGAGTAGAGGTTAAATTATCTGATAATATAGGTTTAGATTCTGGAATTATTATACCAAGAAAAACCGTGACGGAGCTTAAAAAACTGGTAGATGAATTTAATGATCCTATTAAAATATCTTTTTCTGACACAAAGATAAGTTTTTCTGTTGGGGATGCTTTTCTTGTATCTAAACTTATTGATAGGGCTTTTCCGGATTATCAAAAAGTTATCCCAGAAAATAATGATAAAATGTTTACCGTTGAAAGAAATATGTTTGCCCAGGCTGTTGATCGTGTTGCAACTATTTGTAGTGATAAATCAAGAGCAGTTAAATTGCATTTAAAACCTTCTGTTTTATCTATTCATGCAAGCAGTCCTGAAAACGGCACAGCATTCGAAGAAGTAGAAATAAATTATAAAGCGGATGATTTAGAAATAGGTTTTAATGCCCGTTATCTTATGGATATAGTTCAGCAAATTGAAGGAGAAAAAATAAAATTTTCTTTATCAGATGCGGCTTCGCCTGTTTTGATTAATGATACCGAAGATCAAGCGGCTCTTTATATTCTTATGCCTATGCGTGTGTGAATAATAGGAGAATACAATTTCATCTTATGTTTTGCATTCTAATATAGAGCCTTTTTTAAAAAAGGCTACGGATAGTTTGCCAGCTATTACTAGTCTAACTCTTAGTAATTTTCGTAGTTATTATCATACTACTTTTGATTTATTGCCAAACCCAGTTGCTTTAGTAGGGGCAAATGGCTCTGGTAAAACTAATATTTTAGAAGCTCTTTCTTTTTTAGCACCAGGCCGAGGTTTGAGACGCGCAAAATTACATGTTATTAGAAATAATAAAAATACATCTTATCATGATTGGGGGGTTCGTGCCGTTGTACAAAAATTAGATTATAAAACTTGTATTAGCACAGGGTATCAAGGGTCGGTTGATAATAGCGAAACATTAAAAATTAAAAGAATTATTAAAATAGATGATGTTCTTCAATCTAATCAATCGTCACTCTTGGATCTCCTTAATGTTGTTTGGTTAACCCCCCAAATGGAAAGAATTTTTTCTGAAGGTGCTTTAGAAAGGCGTCGGTTTATTGATAAGCTTGTCCATTTTTTTGATCCTGATCATTCTGATAGAATCGCCCGTTTTGATCATTTTATGAAACAAAGATTACAGATTTTAAAAACTTATTCAATAAATCACAAAATTTCTTTGTGGTTGGATGCCTTGGAAAAACAATTAGCAGAATTAGCGATAGCTATTTCGGATTCAAGATCAAATTTAATCAATATACTCAATACTGTTGATAAAGATTATATGGAAATTTTTCCTTGGCTCCACTTACAAATGAAAGGTATAATAGAGGATTGGTTAAATATTTTACCAGCTTTAGAAGTTGAAGAAAAGTATATGGCTTTATTAGCGGAAACTCGCATCCAAGATAAAGAAACGCAAACGATGTCTATCGGACCTCATCGCAGTGATCTTTTGGTTGTAAATAAAACAAATTCTATGGCAGCTGCTGAATGTTCAACAGGTGAACAAAAAGTATTATTAATAGGATTAATTTTAGCCTATGCTTATGCACAAAAAACAATAAAAGGAACTGGGCCTCTACTTTTATTAGATGAAATTGCAGCCCATTTGGATGAAACAAAAAAATCTTATTTATTTAAGATTTTGCTTAATATAAAAAGCCAATTTTGGTTAACTGGTTTAACAAGAGAGGCTTTCTCGTCTATTGCTCAAGACATACAATTTTTAACAATTAGCAAAAGTGTAGTTTATCAATTATGAAAGAAAAACAAGTGCAAGATTCGCAAGATTTGGAATCTTTTTCCCCTGCGTTAGAAAATAATTATGATGCTGATTCAATTAAAGTTTTACGTGGCTTAGATGCTGTTCGTAAACGACCTGGTATGTATATTGGAGATACAGATGATGGATCGGGGTTGCATCATATGGTTTATGAAGTTGTTGATAACGCTATTGACGAAGCTCTTGCAGGATATTGTACATTAGTTGAAGTAATTTTAAATGTAGATGGATCTGTAACGGTACGTGACAATGGCCGGGGTATACCTGTCAGTATTCATAAAGAAGAGGGTGTATCTGCAGCAGAGGTTATTATGACACAACTTCATGCAGGCGGAAAATTTGATCAAAATTCATATAAAGTATCGGGTGGACTGCACGGTGTTGGTGTGTCTGTCGTTAATGCATTATCGGAAAAATTAGATTTAGTAATCTGGCGTGATGGGTCAGAACATGTGATGCATTTCTCAAATGGTGTGGCTATAGCTCCTTTGTCTATCAGGGCAAAGATTGATGCCAAAAAAACGGGTACAGAAGTTAGATTTTTACCTTCAAAAGAAACTTTTAGTAAGACAGAATTTGATTTTGCAACACTAGAACACAGACTGCGTGAACTTGCGTTTTTAAATTCAGGTGTTCGCCTTATTTTAACGGATGAGCGTAAAGCAGAAGCTACAAAAGTTGAATTGTATTATCAAGGTGGTTTAGAAGCTTTTATTCGATATTTGGATAAAACAAAAAACCCACTTCATGGCAATTTAATTGCATTCAATGCTCAAAAAGATAATATCGTTGTTGAAATTGCAATGGAATGGACGGATAGCTACCATGAAACAATGTTGTGCTTTACGAATAATATTCCCCAGCGTGACGGTGGTACCCATTTAGCTGGTTTTAGAGGTGCGCTAACAAGACAGATTAATTTATTTGCATCCCAAAGTCCTTTGATGAAAAAAGATAAAATTAACTTATCAGGAGATGATGCAAGAGAAGGGTTAAGTTGTGTTTTATCTGTAAAAGTACCAGATCCAAAATTTTCATCTCAAACAAAAGATAAACTTGTATCTTCTGAAGTAAGACCGGTTGTTGAATCTCTTGTGAATGAAAAATTAAATCAATGGTTTGAAGAGCATCCTGCGGAATGCAAAAAGATTATTGGTAAAGTTATAGAGGCAGCAACAGCCCGGGAAGCAGCGCGTAAGGCACGGGAATTAACAAGACGTAAGGGGGCCCTAGATATGGCATCTTTACCTGGAAAATTAGCAGATTGCCAAGAAAAAGATCCAACTTTAGCTGAACTTTTTATTGTCGAGGGCGATTCAGCCGGTGGGTCTGCAAAACAGGGTCGTAACCGTAAATTTCAAGCTATATTACCTTTACGGGGGAAAATTTTAAATGTTGAACGTGCTCGTTTTGATAAAATGTTAGCTAGCCAAGAAATTGGAACTTTAATTACAGCATTGGGGACAAGTATTGGACGTGAAGAATTTGATATAAATAAAGCACGATATCATAAAGTGATTATTATGACAGATGCGGATGTTGATGGTGCACATATTCGAACCTTGCTTTTAACGTTTTTCTATCGACAAATGCCCGAATTAATAGAGAAAGGTTATCTTTATATTGCACAACCACCCCTATATCGTGTTAAGAAAGGGAATGCAGAACGTTATTTAAAAAATGATGAACAATTAGAAGATTATTTATTAGAGCTTGGTTTAGAATCCATAATTTTACAATCTCCTGAAGGACAAGTGTTGCGTAAAGGACAAGATCTTAAATTTATGCTTGATCTCGCGCGTACAACACGTAATTTATTGATACCTATAATTCGTAAAGTAGGAAATTATTTTATTGTTGAACAAGCAGCTATTTATGGATTGCTGAATGCTGACAAATTAAATTCTAATATGTCAGATACATTTATTAAATCTTTTATTGATAAACTTAATATCCAATCCATGACAGAAAACGAATCTTGGTCTGCAACTATTCATACAGAGGGGGGTATGATGGTACAGAAAATATCCCAAACGGGTAAAGAGCGATATACATTAGATCCATCTTTGCTTCGGTATCGTGAGATTCATCAATTGGAATCTATATTACCACAATTATCCGAATATTTTATGCAACCCATTACATTAAAAATTAAAGATGAAATAATTCCTGTAACTGGTCCTGTGCAATTATTTGAAACAGTTCTTGAATTATCAAAAAAAGGCGTATCTATCCAACGTTATAAAGGTTTAGGAGAAATGAACCCGGATCAATTGTGGCATACAACTTTGGATCCATCGATTAGAAGCTTGCTTCAAGTTAAAATTTCACATGTTGATGAAGCAGAAGAAGTTTTTTCAACTTTGATGGGGGATGTTGTTGAACCAAGAAGGGAGTTTATCCAAGTGAATGCATTGAATGTTGCTAATTTAGATATTTGATTTTATTGGTTTTTGTCTAAATGTTTATATAAATGTTTTTCTAATAATTTATAAATTCCTAAAATACTATAAGTTATAGCCAAATATATAGCGGCAATTGTAATAAAAAAAGTATCTTGCAATAAGGTTTGGCTAGCTAGTTTGCGAGCAATACCCGTTAAATCCATTAAAGTAATAATGCTTGTTAATGAACTAGCATGAAGCATAAGAATTATTTCATTAGAATAAGCGGGTAAAATATATCGAATGCTAATGGGTAGGATAATCCGTCTAAATAAAAGTAATTTTGACATCCCACATGCTTTTCCAGCTTCAATTTCTCCTAAAGGAACAGATTTAAAAGCACCTTGTAATATCTCTGCTGTATAGGCCGCAGTATTAAGGGTTAAAGCAATAAGGGCGCAACTATAAGCATCTTTGACAATAAGCCATAAAAAGGTATTTTGAATATTAATCTGTCCAAATCCATAATAGATAAGATAAATTTGAATTAATATAGGGGTACCGCGAAAAAAAAAGATATAGGCCTTTGCTAATTGAGAAATAATTTTATAAGAAGAAAGTTTTAGAATTGCGAGTAAAAATGCTAAAATTAACCCAAGAGCTAATGAATAAAAAGTCAGTTCAAGTGTTAGAAGAAACCCTTGGAATAAATCTGGAATGTAATTAAAAATAATTGAAAAATTCATTTTAATTTTTTATGAAACCTTGATTTGCTTTAATTTCAAGTTTTCTGATAATAATCATAGAAAGGTTTGTAAATATTAAATAAATTAAAGCAGCTGTAAGAAAAAATAAAAAAGGGTTTCTTGTGGCACCTGCAGCAATATGTGCTTTCCGAGTTAATTCATCAAGACCAATAACAGAGATGATTGCGGTGGCTTTTAGTAAAACTAACCATACATTACCAATGCCAGGTAAAGCAAATCTTAGAAGTAAAGGTAATAAAATACGTTTTATAATTAGAAAACGCGACATTCCGCATGCGGCGGCTGCTTCAATTTGCCCTTTTGGAATTGCTAGAATGGCGCCACGAAAAACTTCGGTTGCATAAGCCCCGTATATGAATCCAAGCGTAATAACACCTGTTACAAAAGCGTTAATATTAATATAGTCTTTATGGCCAACCCATAAAGCTATATGTTGCAAAAGAATGGAACCTTGATAATAGATTAAAAGTAAAAGTACTAATTCAGGGATGCCGCGAATAATGCCTGTATATAAATTGGCTAAATTTTTAAAAAATGGTGATGTATAAATTTTAATTAAAGCCATTATTAACCCTAAAGCTAGGGCCATAATTAAAGATGAAATCCCAACAGCAAGAGTTAATAAAGCCCCATCGCAAAGCATCCATCCATAATTAATTAAGTCATTCATATAATTACTAATGAAATCTCATTAAAAATGGCCTCAAATCATAATCAATTATTGATTAGGATCGAGGCCATTTAATTATAAAAATAAAGTATTATTAATCTCCATAAACATCAAAGTCAAAATAAGTGTCATTGATTTTTTTATAAGTATCGTCTTCTCGGATAGCATCAATAGCTTGATTAAAAGAATTAAGTAAATCTGTTTCTCCTTTACGCAAAGCAATACCCACACCTTCACCTAAAATACTTTTAGGTTCTACATAACTTGGTCCAACAAATTCATAATCTTTGCCACTTTCTGTTTTTAAAAAACCAAGATTTAAAACAACACTATCTGCAAATAATAAATCGACACGCCCTGCTACCATATCAAGGTTAGCATTATCTTGTGTATCATAAAGAACAGGAATAGCTTTAGGAAATTGATCTTTTATAAAATTCTCATGAATGGTTGCACGTTGAACAGCAACCCTTTTATTAGCTAATCCATCATTGCTTATAGTAATATCTGTATCTTTCTTTTTAACAAAACGCGCTGGTGTTTGATAATATTTTTTACTAAAATCAACTTGTTCTTTACGTTGGGGTGTAATAGACATTGATGCTATAATAGCATCATATTTTTTTGCTTGTAATCCTGGAATAATACCATCCCAATCTTGGGCAACGATTTCACAATCTGCCTTCATTTTTTCACATAAAGCTTTAGCTATATCAACATCAAATCCTTTAAGTTCCCCTGTTTGATCGACATAATTAAAAGGGGGATATGCTCCTTCTGTCGCAATACGGATTTTTTTAGATAATCCTGGTACACCAACAGGTGTATTGCTTCCGGTATCTGTCGTGGCTTGATCATTTTGTAAGGAAGATGTTGCTATGTTTGTTTCAAGCCCTAGGTAATTTTTAAATTTTTGATAAACGTCTGGATTGTTATAAAAATAAATCGCAAGAATGATTACGATGGCAAGAATAAAAAATATAAATTTTTTCAAGGTAAGCTCCATTCAAATAATTGACTTAACATCCCGACCTTTGTACAAGATTTTGTAATTATTTTCAATGTAGAACATTATGAAGGCTTTTGGCTAAAAATTGCCTGCATCGCTCTGATTTTGGGTTGTTAAATACTTCTTTTGGTGGGCCTTGTTCTTCAATCCGGCCATTATGGAGATAAATAACTTCGGACGCTACTTCTCTTGCGAAATTCATTTCGTGGGTGACGATAAGCATGGTTCGTCCTTCTTCAGCTAATTGTTTCATAACTTTGAGGACTTCGTTAACAAGTTCAGGATCCAAAGCAGAAGTTGGTTCATCGAACAACATTACTTTGGGATCCATAGCTAAGGCTCGTGCTATAGCTGCTCTTTGTTGTTGCCCACCAGATAATTGATTAGGATAAAAATCTTTTTTATTTTCAATCCCAACTTTATTTAATAAAAATCTAGCTTGTTCAAGTGCTTTAGTTTTGGGTACTTTTAAAACGTGAATAGGTGCTTCAATGATATTTTCTAAAATGGTCATATGAGACCATAAATTAAAATTTTGAAAAACCATACCAAGTTTTGAACGAATTTTATCAACTTGTTTATAATCAGATGGTATATATTTCTTATCTTTTGTATAATGCATACGAATTAATTCACCATCAATGATAACGCGACCTGCATCCGGTATTTCAAGTAAATTTAAACAACGTAAAAATGTACTTTTGCCTGACCCGCTGCTTCCAATCATGGCAATGACACTTCCTTGAAGTGCTGTCAAAGAAATACCTTTTAATACTTCAGTGTTTCCAAATTTTTTATGGATATCTTCAGCAATTAAGGTGGCAGGGTTCGTCAACATATTTATGAATTATGGTCAAATGGTAAAATCTACAAATAGAATAAAATAAACATAGTAAAAATTGTAACTCAGTCCGTTTTTTTTAAAAAGAAAATAATTTTGTATAACCCTAAAATAAATATGATCAATGGACCTAACCATAACAAATAGGTATAAGGATCAAGAGGTGGGTCTAAAAGAATAAAATTTCCGTAACGTAAAACAAGATAATCAATAATTTGTTGGTCAGTTTCGCCTTGTTCTAGTTTATTTAGGATAATTTTTTTTATATCAGTTGTTAAATGTGCATCAGAATCTTCTAAAGATTGGTTTTGACAGACAGGACATCTTAACTGTCTATAAAGATTATGGGCACGTTCATTAATTTCCAACGTAGGGGGTAGGGTCAATGGATTTGCATAGCTTTGAATATTATAAAAATAAAAAATTATAATAAGAGCTATGAAAGTTTGTTTAATTAGCCAAATTATGGAGAGTAGGTATAATTTCACGAGATACAATCGTTTGTTCTAAAGGGCCAGCATGGTGATAACGAATAATTCCTTGTTGGTCAAGAATAAAGGTTTCAGGTATTCCATAAATACCAAAATCTATAGCTGTTTTTCCTTCATCTAAGATGACCACATGATAGGGGTTGCCTAATTTAATTAACCAATCTTTTAATTTAATAGGATCATCTTTATAACCAATACCAATGAGTTTTATGTATTTTTCTTTTTCTACAAGGTCTCGTAAGATTGGTATTTCTGCTTCGCATGGTATGCACCAGGATGCAAAAAAATTAATTATGGTTATTTTTTTTTCAAGATTATTTTGGGTAAAAAAATTATGTTGGTCAAGAACAGGTAAATTAAAGACAGGTACAGATTGGTTAACTAATGCAGATGGTATAAAAGAGGGATCTTGACCTTTTTTTAATGTCCAACCAAAATAAAAAACAACAGCGATAAGTATAATAATAGGTAATAAATAAGGAAGACGTTTAAACATAAATCATGTTTCCTTTTTTCTTATTAGATAATATTGATACCAAACATAAAAAGCCACCAATAATTATGGCAATAAAACCTGACCATATAATAATCATAAAAGGTTTGATATAAATTTTTATATTCCATATACCTTGGGTATTGGGTTCCCCCAGTACAGTATAAATATCGGTTAAATAATATCGGCCAATCGCTGTTTCGCTTGTTAATGTTTGATCTGGGAGATAAAGCCGTTTTTCTGGAAATAATTCCAAAATTTTTTCATGGGTCGACTGTAAATAAACAAATATTGTCGCTTGATAAGCCGTATAGTTTGGCCCATCAATTTTTTTTAAAGCATCAAAGTGAAAATTATAATCTGCAAAATGTACCGTTTGTTTAGGAATAAGATTAAAATCAATTTGTTGTGTCCAGGTGGCATTACCAACAATGCCTAAAAGTAAAATGCCAATTCCTGCATGGGCTATAATCATACCATAGAATCTCCAGGGTAAGTTCTGTGCAATAATCAAACTTTTGTGAAAAGGAAGAATAAAAATTTTCAACCGTTGGGTTAAATGATGGATGCTTCCCATAATTATCCATAAAGATAATCCAAATCCAAAAATGGTTTCTAAATTTTCTGTACTTATTAACAGTAGTAAACCTAAAGATAAACTTATACTGATAACAAGTAATTTTATATTACGCCATAATCTTTTCCATATATCTTTACGCCATGCTACTTCCATACCTATGATAACAATAAGGCCTAAAGGAATAATAATAATGCCAAAAGTTTTATTAAAATAAGGGGGACCAACAGATACTTTAAGTGTTGAGAAAAATTCTAAAAAGACAGGGTAGAATGTACCTAAAAAAACTGTGGCGGTAGCTGTACATAATAAAAGATTATTCAATATAATACTATTTTCACGGCTTAGAAAAGTAAATTGAATAGTCTCTTTTAAAAGAGGTGCTTTGAAAGCAAAAAGTAAAAAAGCACTTCCCGAAATGAGAACAATAATATCTAATATAAATATACCGCGGCTTGGATCACTTGCAAAACTGTGGACGGAAATAAGTATACCGGACCGTACTAAGAATGTACCTATAAGACTTAAGGTAAAAGTTATAATAGCTAAAAAAGCGGACCATTTTTTAAGAATATTGCGTTTTTCTAAAACACGTAATGAATGAATAAGGGCGGTTGCCGCAAGCCAGGGCATTAACGATGCATTTTCAACCGGATCCCAGTACCACCATCCACCCCATCCTAATTCATAATAGGCCCAATAACTTCCTAAACAAATACCGATACCTAAAAACAACCATGAAAATAATACCCAAGGATAAAGGGCTGATGCCCAAATGTGATTAATTTTACCTGTAATTAACCCAGCAATTGCAAAACAAAAAGAAAGAGAAAACCCAACATACCCAATATAAAGCATAGGGGGGTGCAAGGCCAATCCGGGGTCTTGTAAAAGTGGATTTAATCCAGCCCCTTTATTTTCAACTAAAGGGGAGAGTTGAAAAGGACTAGATGTTGTTAAAATAAAAAGTAAAAAAATACCATTCATAAATCCTTGGATGATCATAATCCAAGAGCGTGATTTTTGATCTAAGGATTGGTTACGGTGATAAAATATAAATGTAAAACAAGAAATAACAAGAATCCATAAAAGGATAGAACCTTCGTGATTACCCCAAGCTGCAGCTATTTTGTAAATAAGAGGCTGTAAAATATATGAATTTTCTGCAACTACTTTTAAAGAAAAGTCAGATTTAATATAGGCAACTATTAATAAAAAAAACGCTAATAAAATGCAAATAAACTGCCCGTTAATATTATAATATCCATAATGGATAAATTTGTGGTGATTAAGTTTTAGGCCCAATCCAAGTATTATGACTTGGAGACTACAAAAAATTAATCCTAATAAAAGACTATATTGACCAGCTAATGCAATCATAGATTTAATTACTTAAATTTTTATTTTCATGCCAATGGCCCGATTTTTTTATGGCGTCAACAACAGAAGCAGGCATATAATTTTCATCGTGTTTGGCTAGAACTTGGTGTGCAATAAAAGTACCCTCTTTATTAAAAACTCCCTCGACAACTACACCTTGGCCTTCTCTAAAAAGATCAGGAAGTATTCCTTCATAATAAACTTTAACATTTTTTGTATAATCGGTAATTTGAAAAATTTTTAAGTTATTTGTAGTGTCACGTGTAAAACTTCCCTCTGCTACAACCCCCCCAATTCTTAAATTCCTTTTTTCTTGAATGGTTTCTGATTTTATTTCACTTGGTGTATAAAAAAACACAAGCTGGTCATTAAGGACAAAAAGTATAATTCCGATACCAAAGGCAAAAAATAACATGCTGATAATGATAAAAATAAGACGCTTATTTTTAGGAAGCATGAATTAAAAATCTTTTCTTTTAAATTGTCGATCAAATTTTTTTCGGGTGGTACGCCAAACCCAAAAATTATATAAAAATGTAGAGCCTAAGATGCAAATAGCTACTCCATAAACGGGCCATATATATAATCCATAGCCACCCATTGTTAAAAATGAATAGAAAGTGTTTAAATCATTATGCATTTTATAATTTAGTGATAAAAATTATATCTTTAAATTGTGTTCTTGTGTAAATTATCTTAAAATACTTATCTTTGAAAAGATAGCCCAATCTCTCTTTTTTGGGGAAGTATAAAATGACGCATCTAATTAAACCTTTAGGATTATAAAAAATGACTTTGCGTTTATTACCACCTATTCTTGTCAATCAGATTGCTGCAGGGGAGGTTGTTGAACGACCTTCGTCTGTAATTAAAGAGCTTGTTGAAAATGCTTTAGATGCTGGAGCAACAAAGATTGATGTGGCTATTAAACAAGGTGGAAAAGAATTAATTATTGTGTCTGACAATGGCAAGGGTATGGATGCTCAAGAATTAGAACTTGCTGTTGAACGACATGCAACATCAAAATTACCTAATAATAATTTGATTAATATTCAAACACTTGGATTTCGTGGAGAAGCTCTGCCTTCAATTGGTGCTGTGGGTAAGTTAACTTTATCAAGCCGGAAAGTTGGTCATGAAGATGCATGGTCTATTGAGGTGATTGGGGGTGTTAAAGAAAAAATAAAACCAACATCTCTTGATCAAGGTACACGTGTTGAGTTACGTGACCTTTTTTTTGCAACGCCTGCGCGGTTAAAATTTTTAAAAACATCCACAACAGAATATAATCATAGTCTTGATATTTTAGAAAAATTGGCTTTGGCTTATCCCAAGGTTTCTTTTTCTTTTAAAGATTATACAAGACAAATATTTAATTTAACGCCCTCCCCTTTTATTATTAATGATGACAGAGAAATTATAAAAGAACGCATAAAGTCCTTAGTTGGGGAGGATTTTATTAAAAATTCGGTTGAACTTTCAATTCAAAGAGAAGGGGTAAGTATTTCCGGATTTGCCTCACTGCCAACTTTACATAAAGCAAATGCCCAAGCTCAACATGTTTTTGTAAACCAAAGACCCGTTAAAGACAGGGTTTTGCAAATGGCTATACGTACAGCATACCAAGATTTTTTAGCCCGAGATCGCTATCCCATTATTGTACTTTATATAACGATTTTACCTGAACTTGTTGATGTTAATGTTCATCCTGCTAAAGCAGAAGTTCGTTTTCGTGATGCTGGATTAATGAGAAATTTAATTATTAGTGTCATTCGCCAATCCTTAGCTTCCGTGGGTCATCAAGTTTCTGCAACGATTGGACAAAAAACAATAGGAAATTTTAAATCTTATTCAAATCCTGCTGTGCTCTATAATGTTCCACATAATACAAATATATTAGAATCGAATAAAAACGACCCAACATTGCCGTCTATGCAATATAATATAAAAAATCCAGAAGCTCGTTTTTTTGCCTTGCGTGAACCTGAGCGGACATTCTATGCGGATCCTGCAAGCAATTTGGCCATTAATACAAAAATAGATACAGAAAATGATTATCCTTTGGGTTTTGCCAGGGCCCAACTTCATGATACATATATTATTGCTCAAACGAAAAAAAGTGTTGTTATTGTTGATCAACATGCAGCACACGAAAGATTGGTTTATGAAAAATTAAAAAAATTTTTAAATGAAGGTAATGTACCAAGGCAAGTTTTATTGTTACCAGAAATTGTTACATTAAAAGAATCTATTGTTGCCCAGTTTTTGCATCATCAAAAAGAATTAGCCCAATTTGGTTTGATTGTTGAACCATTTGGAACTAAAGAAATTTTAGTTCGTGAGATTCCAGCTTTATTAGATAAAGCAAATATTGAAGCTTTAATTAAAGATCTAGCAGACGAGCTAGAGGAAGATGACCAAACATTAACGCTTAAAAACCGGTTGCATGAAATATGTAGCAGTATGGCATGTCATGGCAGTGTACGATCGGGAAGACATTTAACCATCGATGAAATGAACGCTCTTTTAAGACAAATGGAAACAACACCTTTTAGTGGTCAATGTAACCATGGACGACCTACATATATAGAATTGGATCTTAACGATATTGAGCGGCTTTTTGGGCGACGCTAAATATAAAAATTATTCGCTAAATTATCAAATCTATTTGATTGATGGGCTACATAAAAAGCAATCTGGATTACGCTGAAAGCTTATTTTTTGAAAATTACTATGAAGCCCATCATATATAAGTAAAAAACCTGAAAGACTAGTACCAATATTCGTAATTTCTTTAATAATTTCAATAGCTTGTAATGTTCCAAATAAACCTGCAATCGGACCAATAATCCCTGCTGTTTCACAACGTGGGATCATATCAGAAGGGGGTGCTTCTGGAAAAAGACATCGATAACAGGGGTGGGGTTGCCCGAGATAAGCTTTAAATGTACTTATTTGACCATCAAATTTTAATAAAGCAGCACTTACCAATGTTTTTTTATATTTAAAACAAATATCGTGAACAAGATAGCGGGTAGCAAAATTATCACTTCCATCTGCAACAATGTCATAATTTTCTATAATTGAGCCGCAATTTTTTTCCTCAAGACGTGTAGGATAAACTTCAATAAAAATATCTGGATTAAGCTTTTCTAACTTTTTCTTTGCAGTTATACTTTTGTTTTGCCCGATGTGTTTTGGATCAAATAATATTTGACGTTGAAGATTTGAAAGGTCAATTAAATCATCATCAATAATTCCTAATTTACCAATACCTGCTGCAGCTAGATATAGTAAAAGTGGATTACCAAGACCACCTGCGCCTACAACAAGAACACGCGCTTCTAATAATTTTTTTTGTCCTTCATCACCAATTTCCGGTAAAATAAGATGTCGTGCATAACGTTCAATTTGTTGATCAGAAAGTTCATTAATCATTTAAGTACCGGTTGATCCAAAACCACCATCTTGTCTCGTACTGGAAGATAAATTGTTTTGTTCTGACCATGTTACAAAACTAACAGGTGATATAATCAATTGGGCAATACGTTGACCTTGTGTGACGATATAATTTTCTTGTCCAAGATTAATCAGAATAACAGAAATTTCCCCCCTGTAATCACTATCTATAGTTCCAGGTGCATTAAGAACGGTGATGCCATTTTTTAATGCTAACCCAGATCTTGGTCTTACTTGTGCTTCATATCCAAGAGGAAGTGCAATAGAAATACCTGTAGGAACAAGGTGACGCGATAAAGGAGGTAAGGCTAAGGGATCTTGGATAGCTGCTAATAAATCCATGCCAGCACTTCCTTCTGTTGCATAAGAGGGAAGAGATAAATTCAGACCAAAACCAATTTTTTTTATAGGCACTGATATCATAAATTTTTAAGTAAGATTGAGATGTTGGAAAATACGTTGAACCAGCTGATCTGCAATATTTTTTTTACTTGTTCTAGGCCATGTTTCTACTTCATCATTAGAAATAAAATAAACTTGGTTATTATCATTTCCGAAAACTTCTTCTGGAATTGAAACATCATTGGCTAAAACCCAATCACATTTTTTTCTTTCTTTTTTAAGTTTGGCATTTGCAATGACATTTTCGGTTTCTGCTGCGAAACCTATAACTAGTTTAGGTCTTTTTTGATGAAAAGAAATTTGCTTTAAAATATCTGGATTAGGAATAAGATGTAATGTGGGGGGGGCAGCATGAGCTTCTTTTTTGATTTTTTGACCAGAAGGATGGGCTACTTTCCAGTCAGCTACAGCTGCTGTAAAAATGCTAATATCAACGGGTAAAGCCTTAAGACAAGCATCTAACATTTGGTCAGCCGTTTCAACAAAAATTGTCTTAATACCTGCTGGTTTTTCTAAAGTAGTAGGCCCCATAATTAAAGTGGTATCTATACCCGATTTTGCTAAACTTTTAGCTATTTCTAATCCTTGTTTACCAGAAGAATAGTTACTTATGAATCTAACGCTATCAATTAGTTCCCTTGTTGGACCTGCTGTGACAAATGCAGATATTTTATTTTTTAAAATAGGTTTATCAATAATTGATTTAATCCCTTCAATAATATTAGGAATTTCTGCCATACGCCCCATACCTTTTTCGCCACAAGCGAGATCACCAGTTTGAGGATTAATAATATATTTACCATGTTTTTGTAAAGAATGAATATTATCCTGGGTAACAGGATTATCCCACATAAAACTATTCATAGAAGGAACAAGGGCAACGGGCTTATTACTTGCCAATACAACTGTGGTTGCCAAATCATCTGCAATTCCATGGGCAATTTTTGCCATAATATTAGCAGTGGCAGGGGCAATAAGGATAAGATCAGCTTCCCGGCTTAAACGAATGTGCCCCATTTCGTTTTCGTCTGTTAGGGAAAAAAGATCACTATAAACTTTTTCATGACTTAAAGCTGTAATAGAAAGTGGCGTAATAAATTCAGCCCCATGTTTTGTTAATATGGTACGTATAATGCAGCCCTGATCCCGCAACCGACGAATAAGCTCTAAACTTTTATAAGCAGCAATGCCACCACTTATAATAAGTAAAATATTTTTATTAGACAGAAAAGAAAAAGGGGAAGAATTCATAATAAATTTTTAATCTATCCTATAATTTAAATATAATTATAAAATATAAAAGAAAAATAATGAACCATATAAACATCAAATGAAATGTTGTTTTTTGCTTATATTTATATATTAATTTTCTTTTTTTATTTTTATCATTATTTTTTTCTAAATTATATTCAATCTTTTCCATCGTTTTTAATAATCGAGGAAAAGAATCAACAACATTATTAAAGTTTTTTATGCTTTCTATTACTCTGGCTTCAATACCACGATGTTCACGCATCCATTCAACAATTAAAGGATAGGCCAGTCCCCAAAGATTAAGATTAGGATTAAGATATCTACTAATTCCTTCTGCCATAAGCATATTCTTTTGTAATAAAAGAAGCTGAGGTTGAATTTTCATATCAAATCTTTCGGCAATGGAAAAAAGTTGTGCCAAAAGCCGTGCAAACGATATGTCTGTTAAAGTTTTTCCAGAAATTGGCTCCCCAATTGAACGGCAAGCTTGGGCAAAAAGATCAATAGGTTGATCTGATGAAATATATCCAGCTTCCCGGTGAATTTCTGCAACCTTTCTATAATCACGTTTTAAAAAAGCCATCAACATATCTGCCAAAAAATATCGTGTTTTTTGGTCCAAACGACCCATAATGCCAAAATCCACTGGGCTTATAATTCCCTGACTATTAACAAACATATTGCCTGGATGTTGGTCTCCATGAAAGTAACCATCGCGAAAAACTTGCCTGAAAAAAATGGCAGCTGCGCGCTTTAATATATCATCAACATTTAACCCTGCTGCTTGTAAAGCATTTTTATCATCAATAGCAATACCTTCAATTCGTTCTTGAACCATAACTTTATGACTAGTATATTCCCAAAATATTTTGGGAATATGGTAAGTTGGATCACCTTCAAAATTTTGGGCAAGCTCAGATGCAGCTGCAGCTTCAAGACGCAGATCCATTTCAAGATCAACAATTTGGGCAAATGTTTCAATAATAGCAACAGGTCTTAACCTGCGTAATCTGGGTCTTGTTTTTTCGATAATTCTGGCCATCCAGAAAAAAAGCTCAAGATCACGGGCGAAGGCTTTTTGAATATCAGGTCTTAATACTTTTACTGCAACTTTTTGTTCAGGTTGGTTTTGTGATGCTGGCAAAATAGCATAGTGAACTTGCGCAATTGATGCGGCAGAAATAGGCCGTGGATCAAAATGAACAAAAATATTTTCAAGAGGTTGGTCTAGTTCGGTTTCAACAATTTGCCGCACTTTATCAAAAGAAAAAGGTTCAAGGCGATCGCGAAGCATGGCCAAATCGGCTGCCATGGATGCCCCAATTAAATCAGAGCGTGTAGAGAGAATTTGACCAAGCTTGATAGAGGCAGGACCTAATTCAGCTAAAGCTGCAGCCAAACGTTGGCCAGGTCTTAATTCCCCTGGTTTTAGGTGTAAGGAGCCATTTCTTTTTCTTGTTATTTTTGCTAAGATGCGACCAATAAATACAGTGGCTGGGGTGAATCCACTTGCTTCCATTAACAAACCCAAAGGTTCCAAAGCCCTATGTTTTGCAAGAATTTTAGCAATACCAATTAATCTTAAAAAATTTTGAAATGGTTTTAACATAATTTTTAATGGTTATAAATTATACTTTCCAAGCTGTGTGTAAGGCAGCAATACCTGCGCTAAAATTACGTATACGAATTTGGCTGAACTTATTTTCTTGAATAAGATGGGCCAACGTTTGTTGATCAGGAAAATGTTTAATACTATCAGTTAAATATTGGTATGCGGGTTTATCTTGGGCAATAAGGCTTCCTAATTTGGGAATAATGTAATCCGAATAAAATTGATATAAAGGGGCGAATTCAGGATAAATGATCTTACTAAATTCAAGACAAAAAAAACGTCCACCAGGTTTTAGAATTCGATGCGCTTCTTTTAAAGCTTGGGTAATATTTCCAACATTGCGAAGCCCAAAAACAATCATATATATATCAAGACTGTTATTTTTAAAAGGTAAATGCTCTGCATTGCTTTCAATCCATTCTATGCCCTGAACAATTCCTTTATTAAAACTGCGATGGCGACCTTGTTGAAGCATTTCAAGGGTTAAATCACAGACAAGAATTTGTCCCCCAAATTCTTGAAGATTTTTCTCGCCACCGCAATAAGATAAAAGACGAAAAGATATATCACCTGTCCCACCTGCAACATCAGCCATAATTTCATTAGGTTTAGGATTAATAAGTTTGACCAGCTGTCTTTTCCATACATGATGAATCCCCAAAGACATAAGGTTATTCATAAGATCATAATGCCCTGCCACCCGCTTAAATAGATCATGGACAAGAGAAGTTTTTTCTTGATAATCTACAGCTAGGTTTCCAAACCATGTGTCTTTATTGTCTTTTTCCATAGAATTACAATAATCTTAAAGTTTTTTATATGCTACTATTAAAATTATGCCAGAATTACCAGAAGTTGAAACGACGTGCCAGGCTTTAGCTTTATATCTTAAAGGGCAATCGATTAAAAAGGTTGATGTTTATCATAACCAACTGCGGTCTTTTTTACCTGAAAAATTTCAATTATCTTTAAAAGATAAAGAAATAATAGATGTTACAAGAAAAGCAAAATATATAGTGATTCGGTTAAGCCATGGGTTAATTTGGATTTGTCATTTAGGAATGTCTGGAAGTTTTGCTTTAAGAACCCAATTACAAAAACCTCTTAAACATGATCACATTGTTGTGACGACAACACAAGGTACTAAAATAGCTTATAATGATCCTAGACGTTTTGGGATGATGGATTTGATTTATGAAAATCAATTAATGGATTATCCTTTATTTAAAAAATTGGGCCCTGAACCCCTAGATAAAAAATTTAATGGTAAAATATTGGAACAGATTATTTCTAAAAAAACGGGATCCATAAAATCTGTTTTATTAGATCAAACTGTTGTTAGTGGTTTGGGCAATATATATGTATGTGAAAGTTTATTTGATGCAGGGATCTTGCCTCAACGTATTGCTTCAACAATTAAAAATAATGAGGCACAAAAACTTGCTTTATCAATTCAAAAGGTTTTAAAAAAAGCTATTAAAGCGGGTGGATCTTCGCTTAAAGATTATAAAAAGATAAATGGCGAATTAGGTTATTTTCAACATCAATGGGCTGTTTATGGTAAAGAAGGGAAAGCTTGTGTTAAATGTAAATCTAAAATTGGGATTATGAAAATAATTCAAGCTGGCCGTTCAACCTATTATTGCCAAAAGTGCCAAAAATGATAGGGTTGAAAAAATATTATTGATTCTAAATTTGATATTAAAGGAGTTTAATATGTCATATGAAACAATTAAGGTTGAAAAAAAGAAACCAATAGGGTGGATCACTTTAAACAGACCACAAGCTATGAATGCCCTTTGCCGTACCTTAATTAGTGAAGTTAATGATATATTAAATGATTATGAAACTGATCCAACAATTAAAGTTATAGTTTTAACAGGAAGTGATAAAGTTTTTGCAGCCGGCGCTGATATTAAAGAAATGCAAAATTTGGATTTTGCTGATGTCTATTTAAGTGATTTCATTACGGATGGCTGGGAGCGAATAAGTAAATGCCGTAAACCAACGATAGCAGCTGTGGCTGGATATGCACTTGGGGGTGGATGCGAACTTGCGATGATGTGTGACATTATTTTGGCAGCAGATAATGCAAAATTTGGTCAACCAGAAATCACTATTGGAACAATTCCTGGCGCTGGTGGGACACAACGTTTAACACGTATGGTCGGTAAATCAAAAGCTATGGAAATGTGTTTAACAGGGCGTATGATGGATGCAACTGAAGCCGAGCGTTTAGGATTGGTTGCTAAAATTGTACCTGTTGCAAATTTAATTGAAGAAACAACCAAGTTGGCTGATAAAATAGCATCTATGTCTTTACCTGTTACCATGATGGTTAAAGAAGCCGTGAACGAAGCGTATGAGGGAACTTTACAAGAAGGCATTCATTTTGAACGTCGTCTTTTCCATGCAAGTTTTGCTTTAAAAGATAGAAAAGAAGGGATGAATGCTTTTGTTGAAAAACGTCCAGCCAAATTTACCCATGAATAGTTTTCCACCTATTTAATTTAATATTATGAAGCAAAATATATTTGCTCATAATTTAACCTATCATGCTAAGGTGCGCCAACGTACTTTAGTTCTTATTCGTTGGATTGCCCTTACAGGGCAGATTATTACGCTTGGTGTCGTTGGGTTTATCTTTAAATATTCTTTACCTTTAACTTGGTGTTTAGTTGTGATCGGTGCCTCAATTATTGTTAATATTGCAGCAACTTATCATCTTCCAGCTAGAGGATGGCTTAATAATCACCAGGTTGCGCTTTATCTTGTTTTTGATCTTTTACAACTTGCCATACTTCTATATTTAACAGGTGGGTTATACAATCCTTTTGCGTTATTGATTTTGGCACCTGTCATTATTTCGGCGACTGTTTTGTCCCGGCAAACTACATTAAGATTAGGAAGTTTGGCTTTAATTATAGTAATTTTATTGGCTTTTATTCATCATCCTTTGCCCTGGTCGCCATCCTTTTTTAGTGATCAATCTCTTTTTCATTTACCAAGACTTTTTGTTTTAGGGTTGGCAGTAGCTTTAATTGTTTCGATAATTTTTATTACACTTTATATTATAAGTGTTGTTGAAGAAGCGCGTAAAGTATCAGAAGCACTGCAAATGGCAGAATTATCTTTGGACCGAGAACGACATTTTTCAGCCTTGGGGGCGCAAGCTGCGGCGGCGGCCCATGCATTGGCAAGTCCTTTAAGTACAATTTCGGTAATCGCACGTGATATGATGCATGATGTACCACCGCAAAGCCCATTATATGAAGATGTTTCTCTTTTGCTTGGACAGACACAGCGTTGTAGCAAAATTCTTGCAGAATTGGTATCAAAAAAAGAATTAAATAAACAGAATATAGATTTTGAACAATCTTTTAATAATTTACCTTTAGTTGAAATTATTAAATTAGCAGCTGAACCTTATTATCAAAAAAATATAGAATATAATATAGAAGATAAAGCGCAACTATTAGCTTTGATTCCAGCAAGTCCTGAAATCATTCATGGGCTTGGCACTCTTATACAAAATGCGTTTCAATTTGCCTTAAAAAAAATTAATATTTTTATTGTGCTTGAGAAAAATATAATTTCTGTCATCATTCAAGACGATGGGCCAGGTTTTATCCCTTATATACTTGATCAATTAGGGTCGCCCTATCTAACCGATCGAACATATGCCCGTGAAGAAAATTATCAATCTATGGGACTTGGAATTTTTATTGCCCAAACATTGCTTGAACGAACAGGAGCACAGTTAGTTTTTAGTAATCAACATGACCCCAAAAAAGGGGCAGAAGTAAAAATTATTTGGGCCTTAGATGATTTGGTAAGAGAGTAGTTATGATGATGGAAAAAAATTTTAAACAAGAAAAGAAAAATTTGGATAAAGAAATTTTCCAAAAAAATCTTTTAATTATTGATGACGATGAAGTTTTTCGTGAACGTCTTTCAATGGCGATGGAAAGGCGTGGCTTTGTTGTTGCCAAGGCCGAGAGTGTTGCAAGTGGTATTGACGTTGCGTGTACATTTGCACCTAATTACGCCGTTATTGATCTCAGACTTCAAGATGGAAATGGGTTAGAAGTTGTCAGTGTATTAAAAGAGCTGTACCCGTTGGCCCGTATTGTTGTATTGACAGGATATGGTAATATTGCAAGTGCGGTTGCTGCTATTAAAAAAGGGGCGGTTGATTATTTACCAAAACCTGCTGATGCGGATGCCATTGAATCAGCTTTGCTTGATTATAAAAATGCGCTTCCACCTTTACCTGAAAAACTTATGTCAGCAGATCGAGTTAAATGGGAACATATTCAACGTGTTTTTGAACAATGTGATCGCAATGTGTCGGAAACGGCTAGACAGCTTAGAATGCACCGTAGGACATTACAAAGAATATTATCGAAATATGGGCCGCGTAACTGAATAGGACGTTATTTGATAGGGGTATGATTGATAAACGCAAAGTTGTTATCCAGAAAAATTTCTTGTGATGTTTTACATAGAATTTTAGAATTACATGAAAATATAGACCAAGCTTTAGCCCAGCATCATGAATGGCGTAATTTAGAAAAACGTGATCGTTCTTTTACCCATCATCTTCTTTTAACCTGTTTGCGTCATTTGGGGCACATTGATTATATTCTAGCCCACTATGTGAAACGTCCCTTTAAAAAGAAAGATTTAAAGTTAAAAAATATTCTAAGATTGGCTCTTACTCAATTACTATGGCTTGAGATACCTGCCTATGCTGTTATTTCAACGATGGTTGAATTGGCTGGGGTTGAATTGGCAGGTTCTGATGATTTGTCAAAAAAATCTTCATCAAAAAATCATTTATCTTTACTTGCATCTAAGAAATTTATAAATGCAATTTTGCGCAGGATTACACAGGAAGATTTTAAAGTTTTAAAAAATATTCCCTGTCATTTTAACGTACCAATTTGGTTATGGCAAAGTTTAAAACAACATTACGGTGAAAATACAGCTAAAGCCATTATCGAAATTCAGGAAATAATTCCCCCTTTGGATCTTAATATACACCCAACATTAAATCTTAAGGACATGGCAGAAAAATTGGATGGGATAATTCTACCCACAAATAATATTAGAAAAATAAATTATAAAGGTATGATCAAGGATTTGCCAGATTATCAAGAAGGGTCATGGTGGGTCCAAGATAGTGCAGCAACATTACCCGCTTTGCTTTTAGAACCCGTGAAAGATAAAGAGGTTCTTGATCTTTGTGCGGCCCCTGGGGGTAAAACGATGCAATTAATTTCATTGGGTGCTAAAGTTACAGCTGTTGATCATTCAGAACAAAGATTAGTAAAATTAAAAGAAAATCTTGCTCGTTTAAAATTTTCAGCCGATGTGATTTGTGCGGATATTTTAAATTGGACCCCACACAAACTTTATTCCCATATTTTATTAGATGCCCCTTGTTCAGCAACAGGTACATTGCGGCGTAATCCAGATATCATGTGGCTTCGACAATTACGTGATGTTGAATTTATGGCCACCCAACAAGTTAAATTTTTAAATGCAGCCTATGATATGTTGGATCATGGGGGTATTTTAGTTTTTTCGACCTGTTCCCTTAATAAAGAAGAAGGCGAATATCATCTCGATCGTTTATTAGCAGAATCAAATAAGCGTTGGAATTTTATACCTATTAAAGCAGAAGAAATTTATGGACTTGATTATTGTTTAACCTCAAGGGGGGAACTTCGTACGCTGCCATGTTATTGGAAGGAACAAGGTGGAATGGATGGGTTTTATGCCATGCGCTTACAAAAATTATAAAATATTATGTTTTAGGATGATAAGTCAAATTTGTGACTTTAGGGTCATCAATATTTTTGCCTTTGGGTAATCGTGGTTCTAGGGATAAAATATCTACTTCTTTAATTTTATTTATGGCGTGGCCGATATCTAATTCCTGTAATTTTCGTGCCTTGGGTAAAACGTTGGCATCATAACTTCCGATTAATCTATCGTGGCTTTCGACTGTGCGGCGTAAATTTTTACTTACATCAATTAAATGATCATTCATCGTTACAAAAGCTTGAAAAAGGTTTTTGCCAATATGGGCAATTTCTTGAACATTTTCGATCATATTTTGTTGGCGCCATACACGGGCCACAACTTTGGCCAAGGCAATTAGGGTACCGGGTGTTACAATTAAAACATTATTTTTAAACGCATCTTCAAAAAGATTGGGATCATATTCCAAGGCGGCATTATAAAAATGATCACCTGGAATAAACATGGCAACGAAATCTGGTGATACATCCAAATTTTCCCAATACGCTTTTTCTGATAATTTTTTATAATGATCTCTTAAATGCTGGGCATGTTTTTTTAAATGTTCTTGTTTTTTCTGGTCATCACTTGTATCAACCGCTTCAAGATAGGCATCAAGTGATGTTTTAGCATCAACTACAATCGCCCCATTTTCAGGGAGACGTATAATAACATCGGGGCGTAATCGTTCATCACCCCGTTGCATATGAACCTCTGTTTTAAAATCGCAATAAAGGGACATGCCGGAAAGCTCTAATAAATTACGCAATTGATATTCACCCCAACGTCCCCTAGTTTTGGGTGATGCCTTTAACGCATGGGTTAATTTGCCTGTTTCTTGTCGGACCAAATTTTGTAATTCATTCATTTGGCGTATTTCAGCATTTAGTCTGCCAAAATCATTGCTTCGTGCTTTTTCAATATCATGGAGTTTTTCTTGATATTCTTTTAAAGATTGTTCGATAGGTTTGGTTAAATTTGTTAAAATTTCTTGCCCCTTTTGTAAATCACTTTGGGCAGCATTTTTATGTTTTTCAAAAACTTGATCCGCTAATTTAATAAAATCTTCTTTGCTGTGCTTTAAAACATCTTGGGCAATCTTTTGAAACTCGTGGACCAAACTATGATGATCACGCATCGCAACCGCTAATTTTTCTTTTGTGGCGGCTAATTCTGCATAGGTATCTTGAAATTTTTGGTGAAGGGTTTCACTTTCTTTGGCCAGTGTTAACGCTTCAACTTTTTCCAGGGTTGCGACCTCTGCTTTGTGTCGCCATAGGTCGCTTTGACGATAAAATTTATAACAAACTATACCCAAAAAAAGAACCGTAAGAATTAAAAAACCAATAAGAATTAACCCTAAAAAATACATATTTATAACCTTTAACTTTGTAATTGGGCTAGATTGCGATAAAAATCTAGGGCATCCGGGTTGGCCAAGGCTTCCTTATTTTTAATGGGCAATCCTGCAATGACATCCCTGACCGCAAGTTCAACAATTTTGCCATTTTTTGTTTTAGGAATATCTTGAATTTGAATAATTTTGGCTGGTACGTGCCTTGGGGTCGTATTTGTTTTAATTTGCTGTTTGATTTTATTTTCTAATTTTTCATCAAGGGTTAATCCTTGCCGTAGCTTCAGAAACAAAATAACGCGTACGTCATTTTGCCAATCTTGTCCAATGACAAGACTTTCTTCAATTTCCTCTAATTGTTCAACTTCCCGGTAAATTTCTGCCGTCCCAATCCGAACGCCGCCAGGGTTCAAAACAGCATCCGATCTTCCATGAATAATAATACCGCCTTCTTTGGTAATTTCGGCATAGTCCCCATGATACCAAATATTGGGAAATTTTTTAAAATAAGCATCATGGTATCGTTGAGCCAAGGGATCATTCCAAAATCCAAGGGGCATAGATGGAAAAGGTTTTGTGCAAACCAATTCCCCTTTCTTTTCAACAACAGGTTGGCCTTGGTCGTTCCATATTTCAACGCTCATCCCTAAACCTTTGGCTTGGATTTGACCTGGCCAAACAGCATTTGTGGGGTTGCCTAAAACAAAACATGATATGATATCTGTCCCTCCCGAAATAGAAGAAAGAAGGACATCTTTTTTAATGTGGGTATAAACATATTCAAACCCATCAGGTGACAAGGGGGATCCCGTTGATGTAATGGTTTTTAAGTTAGATAAATTATGTGTTTCTATAGGATTTAAATGTGCTTTGTGACAGGCATCAATAAATTTGGCGGATGTTCCAAAAAAGGTGCATTGTTCTTGTTCTGCATAATCAAAAAGAATTTTGCCATCTAAATAAAATGGGGACCCATCATAAAGCATTAAGGATGCGTTTGAGGCAAGACCACTAATTAACCAGTTCCACATCATCCAACTGCATGTTGTAAAATAAAACATACGGTCATTTTTTTTGATATCACAATGAAGCTGGTGTTCCTTTAAATGTTGAAGCAAAGTTCCACCCGCACCATGAATAATACATTTAGGTACACCTGTTGTACCTGATGTAAACATAATGTAAAGGGGATGGTTAAAGGGCAATTTTGCAAATGAAATGGTCCCAGGTTTATAGGTGGTTGTAATTTCCTTTAAGGTACGGATAGGTTTGTTTAATTTGGGAAGAGGGGAGTTTTCAAGATAGGGTAAAACAATAACCTTTTCGACAGTTGGTAATTCTTTGATAAATTCTTGTACTTTGTCTAAACTATTAAAGGATTTGCCATTATAAAAATATCCATCCGTACAAAAAAGTAATTTGGGTTGAATTTGACCAAAGCGATCAATAACACCTTTAACCCCAAAATCAGGGGAACATGATGACCAGATACATCCTAAGGCGCTGGTTGCCAACATAGCAGCCACAGTTTCAGGCGTGTTAGCTGTAAAAGCCGCAATTCTGTCGCCTGCTTTTAATCCCATCTCTTGCATCATTTGAACAAGCTCAGAAGTTAAATCATAAAGTTCTTTGTAGGTTAAAGAACGTCTGACTTGATTTTCACCCCAAAAAAATAAAGCTGGTTCTGTGTCACGCCGTCTTAATAAATTTTCAGCGAAGTTTAATCGTGCTTTTGGAAAAAAAACAGCCCCTGGCATTTGATCTTTGTTGATAAGAACAGGATCTTTTTCATGATGTTCCCCAATCACATCGCAAAAATTCCATATTGAGTGCCAAAACTGTTCAGGATGCTCAATCGACCATTGATGAATATGATCGTAATTTGTGGTGGATAGGTTGTGTCCCTTAGCATTTAAAACATTTATGAAGGCCGCCATATTGCTTGTCGCAATGCGTTGTGAACTTGGTGCCCATAAGGGTTTCATGATATCTCCTGCTTGTGATATAGAATATTGGTCTATTTTTAACATAGTTTTGGATAAAATCCGAAGATTTTATTCCAAATGTTAAGGTTTTTTATTAGACCTTTACGATTGTATATTAAGTGATACATTAATTTACATATCTTGTTAATGATTTTGTATTGGTTGGGTCTTTTGTTTCCCCGTTCTTTATCCTTATCTACCAAAGCTACCTTATTAATGATTACAGCTGCCCTGTTTTTTTCATGGCTAGGGGCTAGTGTGCGTTTGTTATCAAGTTCAATTCATCCTTTTGAAATTGTTTTTTTTCGCTGTTTATTTGGTTTTGTTTTTATGGTGCCCTGGCTTATTAAATATTGGGCAGGTTTTTTAGGATCAAATCAATGGGGGCTTTATTTTTGGCGTTCTTGTCTTAGTTTACTTGGAACGTTATTTAGTTTTATGGGATTAGCATTAATTCCTTTTGCCCAAGCAACTGCATTAAGTTTTACCATACCAATTTTTGCAACTATCTTATCAATAATTCTTTTAAATGAAAAAGTTCGTTATCGCCGTTGGTCTGCAATTATTGTTGGGTTTGCGGGTATTTTGATCATTATCCGTCCTGATATGCACAATATAAATTATGGGATGATCTATACGCTTGCTGCGGCTTTTATTACGGCCTTAGTCACTGTTATTGTCAAAAAATTAACAGCAACAGAAAGTGTTTATGCTATTGTTTTACATACAACCTTTATTTTAACACCTTTATCTTTACCTTTGGCTCTTTTCCATTGGTCATGGCCTGAATGGCAAGATTGGCCATGGTTAATTGGTATTGGCTTTTCTGGGTCAATTGCCCATCTTTGTATGGTTTATTCTTTTAGTTTAGCAGATGCGTCGCATGTCATGGCTTATGATTATATTCGGATGATTTTTGCTGTTATTTTGGGATGGTTTTTATTTTCTGAATTGCCAGATTTGTGGACATGGATAGGATCTGCAATTATTATTCTATCAACACTTTATATTGCGTACCGGGAAAAAGTTCTGAAAAAAGAGAGGGCTAAACTTGCATAAAATATTTATTAAAATTTAACACTCTTAATAAGAATAATAGATAGTTTTTATTTTCACTAAATTTCTAAATTTATATTCATTTATTATAATATTAAAATAGATTGGTTTTTTTAATTTTGTCTGTTTCTCTTTCAACCAAGGCTGCCTTATGGATGATAGCTGCAGCTTTATTCTTTTCTTGCATGGGTGCAAGTGTACGTTTTTTATCATCTTCTCTTCATTCTTTTTATATTACATTTTTCCGTTGGTTTTTTGGTTTTGTTTTTATGCTTTCCTGTGTTTTT
>JAIBAD010000010.1 GCA_019695395.1 Alphaproteobacteria bacterium | reverse complement strand
CCCTATAAGGATCGGCTTGGCAATACCGAGGTGTACAATCCGTTGTGATAGCAACAGCTTTTTTATAAGGATCAATTCTAATAAGGGCCGCATCCCCACCTGGACCCTCATGGGTTTGACCGCGAACAATATAATCATATTGTTGCCAAACCCATCGTCTTGAACAAAGATCGGGACTTGACACAAGTTTTTTTAAACAATCGATTAAATCTAGGTCAAAATTTGCAGGAAATTGTATGTCTTGAGGTTTCGCTGGATTGATATATGGACGTTGATAGGCAGGTGCTGCATCAACCAAAATAGATATAGGTAAATCTGCACAAATTTTTTGATGATGACTAAGGGTTAAAAAAGGTCGTTCAGTTAAAAAACCAATTGTTGCAAAATCTAAACCCCATTTATTAAATATGGATTTGGCTTTTTCCATAGAGTCGGGTTTTAAGATCATAAGCATACGTTCTTGGCTTTCAGACAGCATCATTTCATAAGCAGTCATTTCTGTTTCACGTACAGGAACATGATCTAAGGTGATTTCCATGCCAAGATTACCCTTGGAACACATTTCCACAGAAGAAGAGGTAAGACCGGCAGCCCCCATATCTTGAATGGCAATAATTGCTTCTTCTTGCATAAGTTCAAGACAAGCTTCAAGCAATAATTTTTCGGTGAAAGGATCGCCAATTTGGACGGTTGGTCTATCTTCACTACTTGTATGATCAAATTCTGCTGATGCCATGGTTGCCCCATGGATACCATCACGTCCTGTTTTTGCCCCTACATAGATAACAGGATTGCCAACACCGGCTGCCTTTGAATAAAAAATTTTATCTTTATCAGCTAAACCAACAGTCATGGCATTAACAAGAATATTGTCATTATATGACGCATGAAAATTAATTTCACCACCCACAGTTGGGACACCCATACAATTTCCATAGCCTGCAATTCCTGCAACCACACCACTTAAAAGATGGCGTGTCTTCTCGTGCGTAGGATCGCCAAAGCGTAAAGCATTAAGATTGGCAATGGGTCTGGCGCCCATGGTAAAAATATCTCGCATAATTCCGCCAACACCGGTGGCTGCGCCTTGATAGGGTTCAATATATGAAGGGTGATTATGGCTTTCCATTTTAAAAACGAGCGCCTGATTATCCCCAATATCGATAACACCAGCATTTTCACCTGGTCCTTGGATAACATGGGGGGCTGTGGTAGGAAGGGTTTTTAACCATTTTCGGGATGATTTATAAGAACAATGTTCGCTCCACATCACAGATACAATACCAAGCTCGGTAAGGTTGGGTGTGCGTTTTAAAAGTTGTTTGAGTAAATTATATTCATCAATTGTTAACCCATGTTCTTGAGCAATATCGTCATTGATTAAAACGGCATTATTAATTTGTGGCATTTAATGAATTAACCCTTGAAATAAAGCTCGTCCATCTTCAATATTGTTAAATCCTTGATACGCAACATTTTCAGGATGGGGCATTAAACCCAAAACGTTTTTTTGTTTGTTATAAATACCTGCAATATCACGAATCGAACCATTAGGATTATCGATATATTGAAATGCAATTTGATCATTTTGTTCAAGGTCATTAAGTAATGCATGATCGGCATAATAATTTCCATCATGATGGGCAACAGGAAAATGAACAATTTGATCTTTTTGATACAGATGCGTAAATATTGATGTATTATTAACAACCTTAATTTTAACAATTTTACAAATAAATTTTAAATGGGTATTACGCAATAAGATACCCGGCAACAAACCACTTTCTATAAGAATTTGAAATCCATTACATATACCAAGGACAGGCGTGCCTTTATTTGCTAATCGAATAACCTCTTTCATAATGGGGGAACGTGCAGCAATTGCACCTGCTCTTAAATAATCGCCATAAGAAAATCCACCTGGTACGACGATCAGATCAACAGGAGGGATATTTGTATCTTGGTGCCAAAGGAATAAAGGTTTGATGTCGCAAAGAATATCAAAAGGTTTATAGACATCATTTTCACGATTAGAACCTGGAAAAACAATGATGCCAATCCGCATTATTCACCTACAAATTTTATCTCGTAAATTTCAATAATTTCATTAACGAGTAATTTTTTACACATATCTTCAACACTTTTTTTTGCTTTAATTTTATCTGTTTCTTTTAAATCAATTTCTATCAATTTACCTTGACGTATAGTTTCGACGTTTTGAAAATTCAGCGAATGTAAGGCATGGGCAATAGCTTGACCTTGGGGATCAAGAACAGATTTTTTTAAGGTGATTTCAACAATTGCTTTCATATTTTATTATAAGCTTTATTGCATGGTATCTGGACCCTTAAGGTCACGAGGTCCACCTTCGGGTAAAATACCAAGTCTTCTGGCAACTTCTTGATAAGCTTCTTCAACGCCACCTAGATCTCTACGGAAACGATCTTTATCAAGCTTCTCATTGGTTTTAATATCCCACAATCGACAAGAATCAGGGCTAATTTCATCGGCAAGCACAATCCGCATTTCTTCACCTTCATAAAGACGTCCAAATTCCAATTTAAAATCGACAAGTTTTAATCCCACACCAAGAAATAATCCCGATAAGAAATCATTAACCCGAAGACTTAAGGCCATAATGTCTTCTAACTCTTGGGCTGTAGCCCATGAAAAGGCAATAATATGCTCTTCATTGACCATGGGATCACCAAGTTCATCGGATTTATAATAAAATTCAACAATGGAACGAGGAAGGGCTGTTCCTTCTGTAATGCCAAAACGTTTAGCAAGAGAGCCTGCTGCCACATTTCGAATAACAATTTCAAGGGGTATAATTTCTACTTCCCGAACAAGTTGTTCACGCATATTAAGACGTCTGACAAAATGGGTTGGAATTCCAGTTTCATTTAATTTAGTCATCAAATATTCTGAAATTCTATTATTCAGAACACCTTTGCCTGTTATAACCCCTTTTTTTTGATTATTAAAAGCGGTTGCATCATCTTTAAAATATTGCACTAAGGTACCTGGTTCTGGTCCTTCGAACAAAACTTTTGCTTTGCCTTCATAAATTCGGCGGCGTCGAGACATTCTTCCTCTTTCTTGTGGCATCACAATTTAATAATAAGTTAATATTAAGATCTACTGTCTCTTTTCAGAATATCTTCTATAGCAGGGGATGCGTAAGAATACAATCTTTACTTACTTAAATTATCAAGTTAATAAAGAAAATATAGTTCAAGATTTCCTGCCTTGTTCTTTTTATGATTCATATTATGATTTAGCCAGGTTACATTATTACAAAGGTGTTTAAGTAAAATGACAAATTTTCAAGATCGCGAAAAAAATTTCGAACAAAAATATAAGCATGATCAAGAATTAAGATTCAAAATTAATATGCGTCGTAATAAATTATTAGGTTTATGGGTGGCAACTGAATTTGGATTAAATTCGGCAGAAGCAGAAGAATATGCAAAAACAGTGGTCATGGCTGATTTTGATAAACCTGGAGATGACGATGTCATCGAAAAAATTCTTAAAGATTGTAAGGAAAAAAATATTTCTTTAAGTGCCCATAGTATAAAACATAAAATGGAAGAATTTTTTATTCTTGCGAAAGAACAGTTTTTGAAAGAAATCAATTAGTTTTTAGGTATTGAAGACACGATTGAAAATTAAATCTACATGTTTTAGATGATATATCGGGTCAAAAAGTTCGGCTAGCTCATCAAATTGTAGAAATTTTTTAATTTGGGTATCTTCTTTTAAAATTTGTAAAAAATTGTTTTCTGTATGCCAACTTTGCATTGCGTATTTTTGGACTAAAGCATATGATTCTTCTCGGCTCATTCCTTTTTGAGTCAAAGCAAGTAAAACTCTTTGGGAATAAATTAATCCTTTTTGTTTATCAAGGTTAGCACGCATTTTATCAGGATAAACAATAAGTTTATCAATAATATTGGCCAATCTTGCAAGGGTAAAATCTAAGGTAACTGTGGTATCTGGTGCCAAAATTCTTTCAACAGAGCTATGGGAAATGTCACGTTCGTGCCATAAAGTAATATTTTCTAAAAAAGGAATAACAGCAGCACGAACCGTTCGTGCCAATCCGGTGACATTTTCGCAAAGGACTGGGTTGCGTTTGTGGGGCATAGCCGATGATCCTTTTTGACCTATTGAAAAATATTCTTCAACTTCACCGACCTCGCTACGTTGTAGGTGCCTTATTTCGGTGGCTAGATTTTCAATCGAACTTGCAATTACGCCTAAAACTGAAAAAAACATAGCATGTCTGTCACGTGGAATAATTTGGGTTGAAATTGGTTCAACCATAAGGTTTAATTTTTCTGCGACATATGTTTCAATTCTGGGATCTATATGGGCAAATGTACCAACAGCACCAGATATAGCGCAAGTACCAATTTCTTGACGTGCTTGGAAAAGACGTTTTTTATTACGATAAAAAATAGCCCAGTGGGATGCAAGTTTTAATCCAAAGCTAACCGGTTCAGCATGAATACCATGGCTTCGTCCTATACATAAAGTGTATTGATGTTCAAAAGCACGGCGTTTTAAAGCGTCAAGAAGAATATCTAAATCATTAAGGAGTATATCACACGCTTGAACAAGCTGAAGAGCTAAACACGTATCAAGAACATCTGAAGATGTCATTCCTTGATGGACATACCGTGATGGTTCGCCAACATATTCGGCAACGTTGGTTAAAAAAGCAATAACATCATGTTTTGTTTGTTGTTCGATTTCATCAATTCTCTTAACATCAAATTTTGCTTTTTGACGGAAAGCTTCTGCTGCTTCTTTGGGAATGTATCCATATTTAGCTTGTGCATCGCATGCATGTGCTTCTATATCCAGCCACAAATTATAGCGATTTTCTGGTTCCCAAATAGCAACCATTTGTGGACGACTATAACGTGGAATCATAACAATTTTCCTTATATGGATTTTTTAATTTAAGATTGTTTAAGTCATATTATAGAAATAATAATATTTCAATATTTCTAATTATAGAAAAAAGAAAGTTACAGAATGAATTAATTTAATAATTCAAGTTGAGCAAAACTTACATGTCCCTTATTCGTAATAATAAGATGATCATGAAGAATAATATTTAATTTTTCTAAAATAAATTTTACTTCTTTTGTAATATTAATATCGTCTTTGGATGGTTTTAAAAGACCAGAGGGATGATTATGAACCATAATTAATCCAGTAGCATTTAATTCAAGAGCACGTTTAGCAATTTCTCGTGGATAGACAGCTGTATGATCAACTGTACCAGTTTGTTGTACTTCTTCACTAATTAATTCATTAACATTATTAAGAAAAAATAAACGCAATTGTTCTTTATTTTCATGGGCCATGGCTAAATGACAATAATCAAGTAATTGGGGTAATGATTGAAAAACAGGTTTTTTGATTATTTCTTGTTTTGTAGCTAATAAAGCTGTGGCTTGAATTGCTTTTAAAAGAATTAAAGTGTGTTCACCAATCCCATCAATTTTTTTTAAATCATCAATTGATGCTGAAAATATCTTAGAAAAATTGCCAAAATGGTTAATGAGCTTTTTAGCTAAAGGTTTCATATCTTTACGGGGGTTTGCATAAAATAGTAATAATTCAAGTAACTCATAATCTGCGACGGCTTTTAACCCACCTGATAAAAATCGTTGTTTTAATCTTTGGCGATGTCCTTGAACAGAATTTAGATCACGAGAATCGAGCATATAAATGATTAAGAATAAGGTGGTTTGGTAAATCCTTGGGGAGAAAGGGTAAAAATTTCATATCCAGTTTCTGTGACACCAATCGTATGTTCAAATTGTGCTGATAAGGATTTATCTTTGGTTACAGCCGTCCAACCATCATTTAGAATTTTTACTTCTGGCCGTCCTGCATTAAGCATAGGCTCAATGGTAAAAAACATACCTGGTTTTAAAATAGGCCCAGTTGCTGGTTTTCCATAATGAAGGATAGAGGGTGAGTCATGAAAAATTCGTCCAATACCATGTCCACAAAAATCTTGAACAACAGAAAAGCGATTTTTTTCTGCATAGGTTTGAATGGCATGTCCTATATCGCCCACAGTATTGCCTGGTTTAACTTGGTCAATACCATGCATCATAGAGTCAAAAGTAATATCAATAAGACGTTGCGCTTTAATTCCAATTTTGCCAACGGGAAACATGCGGCTTGTATCCCCGTGCCATCCATCAACAATTACCGTGATATCAATATTAATGATATCACCTTCTTCTAGGATACGTTCACCAGGTATACCATGGCACACAACATGGTTGATTGACGTACAAATTGATTTTGGAAATCCTTTATAATTTAGGGGTGCGGGAATTGCATGATGGTCAATGATAAATTGATGACACCAATTATTTAATTGTTCTGTGGTGATGCCCGGTTCTACTTTAGGGGTGATAAAATCTAAACATTCTGCCGCTAATTTTCCAGCCTTACGCATAGAATGAAAATCAGCATTTTGGTGAATTTTAATCCTTGATTGATCATAGTCCCATATAGCTTGGGCATCAAAATCTGGGTATATCATAATTTTTCTTAATTTAAGTGTACTATTTAACTTTATATATATATCATTAAATAATATTATTCTAGAATCTTTATGTTAATTGTGCAAAGATAGATCTTCATTAAAATAAGGGCATCAACAATGAAAATAATTAAAATCATCTTTTTAGCAGTTATATTATTATCAATAATAGGTGGTTGTAGTTTATTTGCCCCTAAAAAACAGAAAAAAACATATCAGCGAAATAATGTAGGTGCTGAACAAGCAACAGAAGATTTAGAAGGTTGTAAGCAACAAGCTGCAGCTGTATTAAAACGTGATAGCACAATAGATCAAGATATTAGTCGTGGCCAAGATTCTGATTCAGGAGGAATTGAAGATACACGTTTGGCCAAAGGGTTGAATGAATATGATGAAAAAAATCGCTATCAGCGTTTGGTTGACGAATGTATGGATGGTCGTGGGTATAATAATTCAGCACGTTAAAGAATTTTTTATTAATAACAAATACCCATGTGTTCTGATCGTATAATTACAGCAGGGGTTGTTGTAATTGGTAATGAAATACTTTCCGGTCGTACCCAAGATGCTAATTTAGCATATCTTGCTAAAGCACTTTCTGCGCTATCTATTCGATTGGAACAAGCTTGTTTTATTCCAGATCAAGAAAACATAATAATTCAAACAGTTAAAATTTATAAGGCAACTTATACTTATGTGTTTACAACAGGAGGAATTGGTCCCACACATGATGATATAACATCTTTATCCATAGCAAAACTTTTTAACGTATCTTTGCTTTTGAATGATAAAGCTGTTTTAAAATTACAAAAACATTATAATTCCCAAGATTTAAATGAATCCCGATTACGTATGGCTAAAATACCGGAAGGGGCAGAATTAATTGATAATCCTGTAAGTGCAGCGCCGGGTTTTAAAATAGATAATGTATATGTGCTGGCTGGTGTACCAATTATTATGCAAGCTATGTTTGAGAATATTAAACATCATCTTGTATCCGGGGATAAAATTTTTTCTATTACATTGGTTGCAAATTTAGGGGAAACAAGTTTTGCAGACCGTCTTACGTCAATTCAAAAACAATATCCGGTAGTCGAAATTGGAAGTTACCCGTTTTTTAAACGAGGTTTTTTTGGGACAAGTTTGGTATTAAGAAGCACAAATTTATCAGAATTAAAAAAAGCACGAGAAGAAATTCAAGAATATATAATTTCACTAGGAGGTGAGATTAAAGAGGAATGATATATAGATTTTTAATTTTTTTTATGAAGATATTTTTGAAAAAATAAAGGAACACCTATAACAACACAAAAAATTCTTATAAGATGAAAAAATACTATAAAAGTACTATCCATGCCTAAGGTTAGAGCAATTAAACTCATTTCGGTTAAGCCAGCTGGACTAAATGCTAAAAAGGCTGTTGAAAATTTTTGTACGTTTAAAACAGATAAAATATAAGCAAAAGTTAAACTAAAAAATAATAAAATACCTATCGCTATTAAAGCTAAAACAAAATGATGGTATAAATTAATTTTTTCTTCCTTATGAAAACGGCATCCAATACTTATCCCAACAATTATTTGGGCAAAAATTATTAAAATAGTTGGCGGGTAAGATTGGGTTAACCCTATAATATGTACAAAAGCACTACATAATAAAGGACAAATTAAATTACCTGAAGGTATATTAAATTTCCATGCAATAAACCAACCAATGAATCCACAACTTATGAGTATGAACCAATCCTTAATTGATAAATCGATTGTATTAAAAATTGTAATCCCAACAGGAGGGTGATACCCACCAAAAATCCTAAACCCAAATGATAAGATAAGCACAATAATAAATATTCTTAATGCATGATTAAAAGCAATAATTCTTTCATCAGCTCCAGCATAGGATCCCGCTAAAACCATTTCACTTAACCCACCAGGTGCAGCGGCAAAATAAGCTGTAGCTTGGTCATATTTTCCTATGCGTCTATAGAGAAATTGGATTATACTTGTTGTGAGCACAACATAAATTAATACGGCACAAGAGCTTAGGAACCAATCTATATTTAAATGAAAAAAATCCGATGTAAAACGGCTACCTAAAAGAACGCCTAATACAAGAGTTGTTATTTTTTTAAGTTTAAAGGAACACTGTAACCTAGCTATGCCTAGTGAATTTAATAAAGCACACCCAACCATAGGCCCAATAATCCAAGGCAAGGGCATTTTTATGATAAAAGCAATTAAAGCACTGGCAATTCCAATAAAAAAAGCAAATAAATAAGATTTTATGTTTTGAGACCTAAAAAGAAACATTTTTTATTAAAACATTAATACATAAACTGCTCACTTAATAAGCGTTCTTGTAAATTTCTTTCTGGATCAAATAATAAACTTAATTTTGTATTTCTATCTTCTTGGATATGAACCTCAACAACATGCCGGACTTCGGTAAAATCAGCAACGGCACTTACAGGTCTTTTTTGAGATTCGAGCATTTCAATTTTTACTTGTGCTTGATGAGGGACAAGGGCACCACGCCATCTTCGTGGGCGGAAAGCACTAATCGGTGTCAGGGCAAGGACGCCAGAACCTAAAGGTAAAATTGGCCCGTGTGCAGAAAGATTATATGCGGTACTTCCTGCGGGTGTTGATAATAATATACCATCACAAACAAGTTCTTCTAATCTTACAATATTGTCGATTGTTATTTTTAATTTTGCAGCCTGTCGTGTTTGTCTTAAAAAAGAAACCTCATTAATTGCTGACGCGTGGGTTGATCGACCATTATGATCAATTGCGGTCATTAAAAGAGGATGCAGTTCAACAGTTTCAGCTTTAGTAATTCTTTCGATAAGATCTATTTCATTAAAGTCATTCATCAGAAAGCCTAAAGTACCACAATTCATTCCATAGATTGGTAATTTTTGAGCAAAATAACGATGAAGCGTTTCTAGCATAAATCCATCCCCACCTAAAGCAACAATCAATTCTGCTTGATCTAAGGGTACAGTTTTGTAACGTTTTTGCAAAAGATTGAAAGCCAATTCTGCTTTTTGGGTGGGTGCTGCAACAATACTAAAAGAAGGATAAATCAAAGATTAAAACCTTATAAGAAGAAATTTGCATAACTATACAATGAAGATAAAAAACACGCAAAAGCTTTAATCGATAAGGAAAATGAAATATACTAGAAATAGTTGTTCTTAATGCAACTTATTTATATAATAGTATTAAATTAAATATTAATTGGACAAAAATGACAGATATAAATAAATCATTAGATCGATTAGAATTGGTTGTTAAACGTTTGGATAATGCGGTTCAATCTTGTGAACAAAAACAGCAAAGTTCTGGTAATGATTGGCAAATAGATTATGAAGAAAGTATGCGCAAATATACATCTCTTCAATCTGAAGTTGTAAAAATATTACCACGTCTTGAAGCAACTATTAATCGACTTAAACAAGTGATTGAGGATTCGAATGGCTAGTGTGAATTTAACAATTAATAAGAAACATTATCAAGTCGCATGTGAAGCCGGACAAGAAAAACATCTTTTGGCGTTAGCAGAAAATGTTCAAGCAAAAATTACAAGTTTAGGGCAAGATATTAACAAAGTAGAAGATGAAAAACTTTTATTAATGGCAAGCTTACTTTTGGCCGATGATTTACATGAAGTACAGTCAAAATTAAATAAAAAGCCCCAACAGCAGGAAATAGCCCTAGATCATCTTGTACAAATTATTGATCATTTAACCCATCATCTAGAAAAGCTTGCACTTCGTCTTGAAGCCTTGTAAAATTAAATAAAGGGCAGAGGCTGTGTAGTGCGACAGATTTATTATCCCTGGGGCCATACTTTTTCTTCTCGGGAACTGTCTCTGTCAGGGTCGTGGCCTTGATATATGGTGCCCACCTGTTTTAACAGGCCACAGAGGAAATCACATCATCGGCTATATGGCTTCACCCTTTATTATTTTTATTAAAAATGCCCTGTTCATCTTCTTATCAAAATATTGATGAATTAAAGAATAAAATGCGCCAAGATTTTTTAAAGAAACGCCAATCTTTGAATGATGAAGTGCGCCAAGAAAAAAATGATAAAATAAAAGAAAATTTTTTTTCTATTTTTAATCTCGGTACCCATTTAATTATTGCGGGTTATATGCCAATTTTGGGTGAGGTCGATTGTATTCCATTACTTCAACAGTTATATAAAGAAAAATGTAAAATAGTTATACCTATTGTCGAAGAACATAATCAATCTTTACGCTTTTGTTTATGGGAACCAGATATGGTCATGGATAAAGGAAAGTTTGGCATTAATGTACCTGTGCATATGTCGTCATTTTATGATCCTGATTTTCTTATTGTACCCATGCTAGCTTTTGATAAAAATGGGTATAGGCTTGGGTATGGTAAAGGGTTTTATGATCGGACTTTAGCGTCATTAAAGCATATTAAAAATATTCAAACTGTGGGTTTGGCTTTCTCTTGCCAATATAGTGAAATTATTCCACATCAAGGACATGATGAACCTTTAAACTGGATTATTACAGATGAAAAAATTAATAAAATTAAATAGGATATATAATGCGTATATTATTTTGTGGTGATGTTGTGGGCCGTTCTGGCCGTGAGGTTATTACACATTACATCCCAATTTTATCTGAAAAATTGTATTTAGATTTTGTTATTGTAAATGGTGAAAATGCTGCAAGTGGGTTTGGCATAACAGAAAAAATATGCCAAGAATTTTATAGGTCTGGTGTTCAGGCTATTACAACTGGTAATCATATATGGGATCAAAAAGAAACAATAAAATTTATTGAAAGAGATCCACGATTATTAAGACCTTTAAATTTTCCATCAAAAACACCGGGACGTGGTTTTAATATTTTTCAGACATCCAAAGGAGGTAAAATATTAATTATCAATGTTATGGGGCGACTTTTTATGGAGTCATTGGATGATCCTTTCGCTGCTATAGAACAAGCCATTCAAGGACATATTTTAGGTACAACTGTCCAGGCTATTATCGTAGATTTTCATGCAGAAGCAACAAGTGAGAAGATGGCTATGGGACATTTTCTAGATGGACGTGTTTCTCTTGTTGTGGGTACGCATACCCATGTACCAACTGCGGATTATCAAATCTTACCCAAAAGAACTGCTTATCAAACAGATGTTGGTATGTGTGGCGATTATAATTCTGTTATTGGTATGGAAAAAACTATTCCAATTGATCGTTTTGTACGTAAATTACCCACAGAGCGTATGGCACCAGCTGAAGGTCCTGCAACATTATGTGGCGTTTGTGTAGATATTGATGATAAAACAGGTCTTGCTCTTTCTATAAAACCTGTCCGTTTAAATGGAATTTTGGATCAAATTTGTCCTGATTTAGATAAAACCTAATTCTATTCCTTAATTTACTATAACTCTTTATTGTCAAATGATAAAAAAACTGGCAAATTAACATAATATTTTCGGTTTTAGAACGAAACTTTATAAAAATAGATATTTTGTTACATTTTTGAATGTTAAATAAAAATGAATAGTTTTCATTTTATTTTTAATGAAAAAGGTTGGTAAAATGGCTGGTCATTCGCAGTTTAAAAATATTATGTATCGTAAAGGGGCACAGGATGCAAAACGCTCAAAACTTTTTACGAAGATCATCCGAGAATTGACAACAGCTGCCAGGCAAGGTTTGGCTGATCCCAATTTAAATCCAAGATTACGTTCAGCTATCCAAGATGCACGCACAGCAAATATGCCTAGAGACACAATAGAAAGGGCAATTAAACGTGGCTCAGGAAATAGTGATGATGTTAACTATGAAGAAATACGTTATGAAGGTTATGGTCCGGGAGGGGTTGCTGTAATTGTTGAGGCTTTAACCGATAACCGTAATCGTACAGCGTCAGAGGTTAGAACCGCCTTTACCAAACATGGGGGTAATTTAGGTGAAACAAATAGTGTAAGTTTTCTTTTCCAAAAAAAAGGATTGCTTACTTTTCCAAAAACTAATGTTGACTTAGAAACGATTTTTGATGCTTCTTTAGAAGCGGGTGCAGAAAATGTTGAAGATGATGAAGAAGAATATCGAATTACATGTACCCAGGAAGATATATCTAAAATAAGAGAGATATTAGAAAAAAAATTTGGAACTCCACGTCAGGCTAAATTAGTTTGGATTCCCCATAATCTTATCAAGGTGAATGAAGATAACGCTGCACAATTATTGAAGTTAATTGAAACTTTAGAAGATAATGATGATGTCCAAAATATAACGGCAAATTTCGATATAGAAGATGATATATTGAATAAACTAACAGTTTAATTATGTCTATATTCCAATTACAGTATTTAAAGCTATGAAGCTTTTAGGTCTTGATCCAGGGTTACGTTGCACGGGATGGGGAATTGTATATTCGCAAGGATCATCGCTTCGCTATATTGCAGATGGTATTGTTGTGTCTGATGCCGAAGACAGTTCATCTGAAAGATTGGTACAACTTTACAAAGGATTATCATCTGTGATTGAACAATATAATCCAGATAGCGCAGCTGTTGAAGAAACATTTGTTAATAAAAATCCAAGCTCTACGTTGAAATTAGGTTTGGCTAGAGGTGTTGTGCTTTTATCACCAGCATTAGCTGGTTTAAAAGTTGCTGAATATTCTGCTAATCTTGTTAAAAAATCTGTTGTTGGCACTGGACATGCAAGCAAAGATCAAGTTCAGATGATGGTACGTAGATTATTACCAGGCTGTACAATTAAAAATTCAGATAGTGCAGATGCGTTGGCAATTGCTATATGTCATGCCCACCATTTATCTACAACCAGATTATGGAAAGTATCTTGATTAAAGGTAAATTATGATTTCTAAATTAACAGGACAAATTGATTTTATTACAGAAGAAGGTATTGTTCTTGATGTAACAGGGGTCGGATATCAAGTATTTTGTTCACGCCAAACTCTTATGCAATTACCAAATAAAGGTAGTGTTGTTAGTTTATGGATTGAAACACATATTCGTGAAGATCATATCCATCTTTATGGGTTTATTGATATGCTAGAACAAGAATGGTTTCGTATATTAATGACTGTACAGGGGGTAGGTGCCAAAGTAGCTTTAGCTATTCAAGGTATTTTACCTGTACCACAACTTATTCTAGCTATAACAAGTCAGGATAAAAATGCTTTAACACAAATTAGTGGCATTGGACCTAAATTAGCTTTACGTATTTTAACAGAGTTAAAAGATAAAGCATCGCATTATGCTAAAATGAATATTCAAATTAAAGACAATCCAATTATTTTATTGGCGGACCAATCACCACTCATCCAGCAAGACGCAATATCAGCTTTGATAAATTTGGGATATAAAAAACAAGAAGCATCGATAGCTGTTAATGAAGCTGCGCGGATCCTGGGATCGTCGGTTAGTCTCGATAATTTAATCCGAATTGGCTTGCAGGAATTGTCAAAGTGAATGATGCTCGTTTAACAGTACCTCATCAACAACCAGAAGATTTTTTTGAAAAATCACTTCGTCCCCAATATTTGAATGATTTTGTTGGGCAAAAAAAATTAAAAGAAAATCTTTCTGTTTTTATTGAAGCTGCACGTGTTAGAAAAGATGCCTTAGATCATTTGCTTTTTTTCGGTCCACCGGGTTTAGGTAAAACAACTTTATCACAAATAGTTGCCCATGAATTGGGGGTAGGGTTTCGAGCAACATCAGGGCCAATTATTACCAAGGCGGGGGATTTAGCTGCGTTATTAACAAATTTACAACCACGCGATGTTTTATTCATTGATGAAATACACAGACTTAATCCTGCTGTTGAGGAAATTCTTTATCCTGCTATGGAAGATTTTCATTTAGATCTTATTATTGGTGAAGGGCCTGCCGCTAGATCAGTTCGAATTGATTTGCCACCCTTTACGCTTGTGGGTGCGACAACAAGATCTGGTCTTATTTCTACCCCTTTAAGAGAGCGTTTTGGTATCCCCTTAAGGTTAGAATTTTATACAGATAATGATCTAGAAAAAATTATTCAAAGAGCAGCAAAAATATTAAAAATTAACATTACTCAAGAAGGTGCAAGTGAAATTGCCAAACGATCGCGTGGAACAGCGCGTATTGCAGGACGATTATTGCGACGTATAAGAGATTTTGCTGAAGTTGCAAAAACTGGTCATATAGATAAAATTTTAGCAGATCAGGCATTAACTAGTTTAGATATTGATATTTTTGGATTTGATTTAATGGATAGGCGATATTTGCAATGTATTGCCTTTAATTATGAAGGTGGGCCTGTTGGTATTGATACTTTGGCAGCAGCTCTTTCTGAACAAAAAGATACCCTTGAAGAAGTTATTGAACCCTATCTTATTCAACAAGGTTTTTTACAACGTACCCCAAGAGGGCGCATGTTAACTTTATCAGGTTATAATTATTTAGGTGTACCAAAACCTAGTAAAAATATAGAAACTAATCTTTTTGATGATCAAAAAAATCTTTCATTCGAAAATAATAGTGATTCATGAATAGCGTCTTGCATCAATTAAAAATTAGAGTTTATTATGAAGATAGTGATGCAGGTGGTATTGTTTATCATGCAAATTATTTTAAATTTGCTGAACGAGCACGTAGTGAAATGTTAAGATCTGCTTTTTTAAGCCCCAAAGAAATTGCAGATACGTATCAAATTATGTTTGTTGTTAAAAAATGTACAATTGATTATATCAAACCAGCTAAATTTGATGATTTATTAATGGTTCAAACAATGGTCCTAGGATGTCATGCTGCGTCATTGGATTTGCAGCAAAAAATTTTACGTGATAAAAGTGTTTTGGCGTCACTTGAAGTCAAATTAGCTTGTGTTAATTTACAAGGGCAAGTGTCGCGTTTACCTAAATTTCTTTATGATGGCTTTAAAAACAGTCTTAAAAAAGACAATTTTAATGGGTATAACTGATCATAATTTTTTATAATAAAGGAAGGTCATAAGTTTAAAATGGATACAAGTACAGTCACAACAGCTGTTGATTCTGCCGCTTTGGCTGGTTCTATGCCAGCAGAAATTACAATGTTAGGTCTTTTTTTACAGGCAGATTTTATTGTTAAATCAGTTATTATTCTTTTGGCTATGGCTTCAATTTGGAGTTGGGCAATTATTTTTGATAAAAGTACAAAATTGCGCAAGCTTAAAGCTTCAGCAAATAAATTTGAAGAAAGTTTTTGGTCGGGTGGATCATTAGAAGAGCTTTTTGATCGTATTGGAGCAAGACCTTCTGATCCAATGTCATCAATTTTTGTTGGAGCCATGAGAGAATGGCGCAGATCTGCGGCGAAAGGGTTGTTAGGGACGGATCAATTGCGCGCTAATTTGCAAGAACGTATTGAAAGGGTCATGAATATTACTATTAGCCGTGAATTAGAATATTTAGAAAGACAAATGATATTTTTAGCCTCAGTTGGATCGGCTGCCCCCTTTATTGGGCTTTTTGGTACAGTTTGGGGTATTATGAATAGTTTTTCATCTATTGCTATGACCAAAAATACAACATTAGCTGTGGTTGCACCTGGTATTGCTGAAGCTTTATTTGCAACTGCCTTTGGTTTGGTTGCCGCTATTCCTGCTGTGTTGGCTTATAATAAATTATCAAGTGATATTAATCGTTATGCGCATCGCCTTGAGACTTTTTCAAGTGAATTTGGGGCTATTTTATCACGCCAATTAGAGGAAAAACATTAATATGGCAGGTATGTTGATTAAAAAAAGAGGAAAATCAAGGGGGAGTGGTCCTATAAGCGATATTAACGTCACACCCTTAGTTGATGTTATGTTGGTTTTATTAATTATTTTTATGGTGACTGCCCCTTTATTGACGGTTGGTGTCCCTGTTGATTTGCCCCAAAGTAAAGCGCAAGTCATTAGTCAGGCAGATGAACCACTTGTGATTAGTATCAATAAAGATGGGGTTGTTTATCTTCAAGAAACAGAAACTAATTTAGAAGGATTGGTTGCAAGATTACAGGCTATAACGAATAATAATAAAGAGAGTAAAATATATGTGCGTGGCGATAAAGATATTGCTTATGGACGTATTGTAGAGGTTATGGGTGCTGTGACTTTAGCTGGTTTTACGCATGTAGCGTTAATTTCACAATTGCCTGAACAAGCGTCTCCACAAAAAAATAAACCGGCTTTAGAAAGTAAATCAGCACCGGCACAACCTTCTAAACCTAAAAATTAAATATAGTTGAGTTGAGACCCAAATAATGACAAGAAGTTTAATTTTTTCAGGTATCATGCATGTGGTGATCCTGATTTTATTAATTTTTGGTCTGCCTACAATGTATACGTTGCCGGAACTTGAACCAGTGATGGTTGTTCAAGTTGTAACTGATTCCATTGATAAAGTTACAACACAAGCTAATAAACCAGGTGCACAAACCAAAAAAAATGAAGAAAAACCTTCTGCACCTGAACCAGAAAAACCTGTGGTTAAACCGGTTGAAGAACCTGAAAAACCTGCACCTTCACCTGTAACAACGCCTCCACCTTCAGCGGAAACAACACCGACGAATGCGCCTGAACCAACACCTGCTAAACCAGAAGAGAGTTTGCCAGAACCAACACCAAAAGAAGATATTAAGCCTGTTCCAGTTCCTCAGAAAAAACCGGATATAAAACCAAAGGAAGAGGTTAAAAAGATAGAGCCTAAAAAGGATCAAAAGAAAACAGATAAACCTGTTCCTGATCAATTAAGTTCGGTTTTGAAAAATTTAGAAAAAAGAAAGCGTGAGCAAAGTCAAGATAAAAACAAAGATAGTAAATCACAACCAACCCCTCAACCTCCTACAGATGCTTCCGAAAAAAGTGAGGCTCAAAACTCTGGCAATCCAGTTACTCAAGGTGAAAAAGATGCCATTATGCAGCAAATTAGGGCAAATTGGTTTATTGATGCTGGTGCAAAAGATATTGAAACTTTTGAGGTCATTGTGCTTGTATGGTTACAACCAGATGGTACAGTATCTGAAGTAAAGGTTGAATCTGATGCAAGATTCGAATCTTATCCAGCTTATAAATCTTTTGTTGAGGGAGCCAGGCGTGCTGTCTTGAAAAGTAGCCCTTTGAAACTTCCACCTGGACGCTATAATGATATGAAAGCTTTGGAGTTACATTTTACACCACAAGATATGTTTTAATTAAAAATCATAGATCTGGTCAGAAAATGTTTTTTTAAGTAAATTGTTTTATGCAAGTAATGGATTAAATGTTTGAAAAGGATAAAAGAAAACCATGGTAAAAAAACATAGTACAGGACGATTATCTATTAATTTATTCTGGATTATAGGAATTATTAGTTTTGTTTTTTTATTCAATGATCAAATCTATGCACAAGAAGGTGTAAGGATTGATATACGTCAACCTAATGTGGCTCCTTTGCCTATTGCCATTACAGATTTTTCATCCGATGGGCAGGTTGATAGTCAAGTTGGTGTTGATTTAGCCAAAGTTATTTCAGCTGATTTAGAAAGATCTGGGTTATTTAGTCCAATAGATAAAAGAGCTTTTATTCAAACAGCAGAATCATTGCGTCAGGGGCCAAGATTTGGAGATTGGCGTGTTATTAATGCGCAAGCTTTGGTGACGGGGACTACTTCGCAATTGCCTGATGGTCGTGTCAGAGTAGAGTTTTATTTATTTGATGTTGCAGCAGAACAACAAATGACCGCTTTTGCTTATTCAACTCAACTTTCAAATTGGCGCCGAATTGCGCATAAAATTGCTGATGCAATTTATGCAAGATTAACAGGTGAAAATGGTTACTTTGATTCACAAATCGTTTATATAGCAGAATCTGGGCCACAGAATAATCGAAAGAAACAATTGGCTATTATGGATCAAGATGGTGAAAACCATCAATTTTTAACAGATGGACGTTCTATGGTTTTAACACCAAGATTTTCACCATCTTCTCGTGATATTACCTATATGTCATTTTCGGGCAAGAAACCTCGGGTTTATCTTTTTAATATTGAAACGCGTCAACAAGAGCTTTTAGGTGATTTTCCTGGTATGACATTTGCTCCACGGTTTTCGCCTGATGGTAATCGGGTTGTTATGAGCTTAGCCCAAGATGGCAATACAGAAATTTATGTAATGGATTTAAGAACAAGGAATCAAACACGCCTGACTAACAATCCGTCAATTGATACGTCACCATCTTTTTCGCCTGATGGGTCAAATATTGTATTTAATTCAGATCGGGGTGGATCCCAACAACTTTATACAATGACCGCAGATGGGGGTAACGTTCAACGAATCAGTTATGGGAAAGGACGTTATGGAACACCAGTATGGTCGCCAAGAGGTGATTTAATTGCTTTTACTAGAATTTATGAAGGTAGTTTTTACATAGGTGTTATGCGCCCAGATGGGAGTGGAGAGCGTTTATTAACCCAAGGCTATCTAGTTGAAGGCCCAACCTGGTCACCAAATGGCCGTGTTCTGTCATTTTTCAAACAAAATCAAAATGGCAAAGTTAAAATTTATACTATTGATTTAACAGGTAGAAATGAAAGAGAGGTTTTAACCCCATTGGATGCGTCTGATCCTGCATGGTCACCCTTGATTCCTTAAACGATATAGTATATGACAGTGTCTAAGATTGTAATCACAAAACGGATGGTTGATCTTGTCAACAATCAAAAAAATGGTTATAATTCTAGTGATTTTATAAATCAAAAAGTGGGAAAATTATTATTTAAAGTTTTGAAAGGCTTTTGTTATGCGAACAAAAATTATGTTTCGTTTTTTATCTATTTGTGCAGCTATAGTATTTCTGGCTGCTTGTTCTTCTGATTCTGAAGATGCTGGGAATTCTGCTGGCAGGGGCATGACAACAGCTAGTGCAACGCCAACAACAACTGATGTAACAAGTCAACCTGTAACACCAGGGTCACAAGAAGAATTGGTACAAATTGGTGATCGGGTATTTTTTGAAGTTGACCGTTATGATTTAACATCAGAAGCGCAAGCTCAATTACAACGTCAAGCAGCTTGGTTACAGCAATATCCTGCTAATAAAGTTATTATTGAAGGTCATTGTGACGAACGTGGTACGCGTGAATATAACCTTGCTTTAGGTGAACGTCGTGCAACTGCAGTAAAGAATTATTTAGTCGCTTTAGGTATCAGTGATGCTCGTCTTCAAACAGTTAGTTATGGTAAAGAGCGTCCAGAAGCTACTGGTTCTGATGAAAGTGCTTGGAGCCAAAACCGTAGAAGTGTAATGGTTTTAAATAACCAGTAAGGTATTATTTTTCAAAAAAAGCCTATACGTCGAGTATAGGCTTTTTTTATGTTTTGCGTATTATGATATGAAATGTTTTTAGACTTAACTATTTTATTAGATTATTATATGGTAATTAGATAAATTTAATTTTATAGATATTTTGTTGATATAGATGACACAAATGGTTTTTTCAAAAATAAAAAAATATTTTATAGGTTCTTTTGTTTTTTTACTTGCTTCAAATGCTTGGGCACAAGACCAAGATATTGAATCTTTGATTAGCAAAATTGACCGACTTCAAAGAGAAGTGTCTGATCTTCAAAGTCAATTATATACAGGTAAAAAATTACCCACTAATTCTACAACGTTATCAAATTCAGGTGTAACTGGATCTGTTGCAGCTAGTCAGGAAGTTAAAATTCAAGAACTTGGTCGGCAAATTAATCAATTAAATGGCCAAGTTGAAGAAATTAATTTTTCTGTAAAACAACTTAAAGATAAAATGGATAAATTTGTTGCTGATGTTGATTTTCGGTTTAAAGAATTAGAAGGGAAAAAAAGCTCAGATATTACATCGCCATCATCCCAAATTGTTAATGGACAAAATATAGCCCCAAAAGTGCAAGATAATATTTCTACTGATGTTGATGATGGTACAGATATTAATAGTATTCAACCTGCAGATGTAAATGGGTCTTCATCTAAAGTGACTTCACCTTTAAATACAACTAATAATGCTGGATCTAAAGGTATTTTGGGTACAATACCCCAAAAAAAATTAAATAATGTTTTAGCTACTGCACCTAAAGCAGATGCAGCACAGGCAGCTGCTATGGCTGGACAAGATGTTAAAATTCCGGGCAAAACTCCTAAAGAACAATATGATTATGCATTTTCTTTGATGCGCCAAAGTAAATTTACAGAAGCAGAAATAGCATTAAAATCTTTTATTTCTCAATATCCTGATAATGAATATACAGCTAATGCTCAATATTGGTTAGGTGAAACATATTATGTGCGTAGTGATTTTGAAAGTGCGGCTCAGATTTTTGCAGAGAATTATCAAAAATATCCTAATAGTACAAAAGCACCAGATAGTTTGTTAAAATTAGGTATGTCTTTATCAGAGCTTGGTGCTTCTGAAGATGCTTGTAAAACTTTATCTGAGTTACCACGCCGTTACCCTAATGCGTCTAAAACTTTGTTAACTCGGGCTGATAATGAACGCAAACGCATTTCTTGTCCTTTATAAAATTGATTATTTTTGAAACAAGATAAATTTTCTCTTTTAACTTTTGATGGTTTTGATGATCTAATGCGATCATTAGGACCTTATGAGAAAGAGGTTGATATAGCTATTGGTGTATCTGGCGGGGCTGATAGTCTTTGTTTAACTTTACTAGCTTATGAATGGATAAAATTTTATAAAGGTAGATTATTTGCTCTTACGGTGGATCATCAATTACGCTCTCAATCATTGGCTGAAGCTGAAAATGTAGGTATGTGGCTAGAAAAGTTAAAAATTTCACATAAAATTTTAATACCACCTATTCCTTTTATAAAAGGAAACCAACAAAATTATGCAAGAAATATTCGCTATAAACTTTTAACAGATTATTGCAAACAAAATAATATATTACATCTTTTAATTGCCCATAATGCAGAAGATCAAATTGAAAGCTCCTTGCTTAATTTAGGACGTGGAAGTGGCGTATATGGATTATCAGGTATGAGTGCGGTCCATTGTATAAATAGTGTAAGGATTTTACGGCCACTTCTTACAATTAATAAATCGATAATATTAGCAACTCTTAAAAATTTTGGATGTCAAACTTGGATTGAAGATCCAAGCAATACAAATGAGAATTATAAAAGAATTCAAATTAGAAAATTGTTACCTACTCTTAAGTCTATTTTACCTTTTAATTATGTACAAAAAACGATTTCTAATTTAGGTTATACAAGATCAGCTATAGATCAAATATTAACGCAAGTTTTAGCAAAGAGTGTGGCATTTTATCCTGAAGGATATATTGTTTTTTGTTATAATTTTTTTGAAACTTTACCTTTTGATTTTTTTTTAAGATGTCTTTCTTATTGTCTTTTAACTGTAGGTAATAATGATTATACACCTCGATTAAGATCAATCATGAATCTTGCCTGTGAAATAAAAAAAGGACTAAATAAAAAAAGAACTTTAGCAGGATGTATTATTATGCCGTGGAAAGGTAAAATACTTATCTGTCGTGAAAAAGGATTAATTAATGATGATATTTTGCTTAAACCTGGAAAAAATTTATGGGATAAAAGATTTTTGATTGAGATCAAAAATATAGAATATGAAAAAGAAAAATATTATATAAAATCTTTAAATTTAAAATTATGGGATAAAATTAAAGAAAAAGTATCCTATTTACCTATACCTAAACCAGTTTTTTGGACTTTACCTGTTATTTGTGATTCTCAAAATAACATTATATCTATTCCACATTTAGGTTATGTTCTATCAGAAAAATGGCAAGAAAGAGTTTTTTTTTCTTTTTCACCCCTACATTCGTTAACAAAATCACATTTTGCGGTTGTTTCTTTTGATAGAAATACTATTTAATATATAAGAAATTATCATCGGTACTTTATAATTTGGAGAATAAAGGTGAATCTTGGTAGAAATGTAGCAATTTGGGTTTTTGTTATTTTATTATTGGTGCTGCTTTTTAATTTATTTGATAGTAGTTCTTTGCATACGCATTACGCTAAAGTTACTTATTCTGAACTTTTAAATCAATTACAACAAGGTACGATTACGGAAGTTACTATTCGCGGTCAGCAACTAGAGGGACGATTTTCTGATGGTAAATTCTTTTCTACTTATATTCCCCAACAAGATCCAACATTAGCCCAAAGATTAGCTCAAGCAGGTATTAGTGTTAATGCTGAACCGGAGGATAGTGGTAACCCATTAGTTAATATGCTGCTTGCTTGGTTACCAGGAATTTTATTGTTTGTTCTGAGCATTTTTATATTTAGGCAAATGCAATCAGGTGGTGGTAAAGCAATGGGTTTTGGCCGCTCTAAAGCTAGATTGTTAACTGAAAAATCTGGACGAATTACTTTTGAAGATGTTGCTGGAATTGAAGAGGCTAAAATAGAGCTTCAAGAAATAGTCGAGTATTTAAAGGACCCCCAAAAATTTCAAAGATTAGGTGGTAAAATACCTAAAGGTTGTTTGTTGGTTGGTCCTCCAGGAACAGGGAAAACGCTTTTAGCACGGGCTATAGCAGGGGAGGCAAATGTACCATTTTTTACAATTTCTGGATCTGATTTTGTTGAAATGTTTGTTGGGGTAGGAGCAAGTAGGGTACGCGATATGTTTGAACAAGGTAAAAAAAATGCACCTTGTATTATATTTATTGACGAAATTGACGCTGTTGGTAGACACCGTGGTGCAGGTCTTGGTGGAGGTAATGATGAACGTGAACAAACTCTAAATCAGCTTTTAGTTGAAATGGATGGTTTTGAAGCTAATGAAGGTGTTATTCTTATAGCAGCAACGAACAGACCAGATGTTTTAGATCCTGCTTTATTAAGACCCGGTCGTTTTGATAGACAAGTTGTTGTACCTAATCCAGATATTACAGGACGTGAACAAATTTTAAAGGTACATATCCGAAAAGTACCTGTGGCACCTGATGTGGATGTACGGACTATTGCACGTGGAACCCCTGGATTTTCTGGTGCAGATTTAGCTAATTTGGTTAATGAAGCTGCATTGCTTGCAGCTAGAATTGGACGACGTGTTGTAACGATGCAAGAATTTGAAATGGCCAAAGATAAGGTCATGATGGGTGCTGAACGCCGTTCTATGGCTATGAGTGAAGAGGAAAAAGAATTGACAGCCTATCATGAAGCTGGACATGCTATCGTTAATATTTATATGCCTAAAGGCGATCCACTGCATAAAGTTACAATTATTCCTCGTGGCCGCGCTTTGGGGGTTACAATGTCACTTCCTGAAAGGGACCGCCTTAATTATTCCTTGGAATGGTTAAAAGCAAAAATTGCTATGGCTTTTGGTGGGCGTGTTGCGGAGCAAATCATTTATGGTAAAGATCATCTTAATAGTGGTGCATCAAACGATATAAAAGTAGCAACAGATTTAGCACGTAGTATGGTAACCGAATGGGGGATGAGCGAAAAATTAGGTCCACTTCGTTATAGTGATAACCAAGAAGAGGTTTTTTTAGGCCATTCAGTAACACAACGTAAAAATGTTTCTGATGTAACAGCGCATCTTATTGATGAAGAAGTCCGTAGGATTATTGAGGAAGGTGAGCAGCAAGCTCGGAAAATTTTATCTGAACATACTAAAGAACTTCATTTAATAGCTAAAGCATTGCTTGAATATGAAACTTTATCTGCTGATGAATGTATGTCTTTAATTCGAGGTGAGACTATAAGAAAGTATGATCCGTTATCTACAGCAACCGAAAAGCCACGTCGTTCAATTCCTGATAGCGGGGCAGTTCCTTATAACAAGGGGTCTAAATCTAATCCATCCCCGGAACCTCAACCTGGTGGATAGGTGAAGATTAAGGATTCAAGTTTTCAAAAACAGATCCTTTATTTTAAATTAATGATAACATTCGCTTATGGCAATCAGTAGTTTTGCAGGAGTATCTCTAGAAAAACCTATTATTATGGGGATTGTTAATGTAACACCTGATAGTTTTTCTGATGGGGGAATTTATTTTGATCATAAAAAAGCTGTAGAGCATGGACAAAAATTATGGCATGCAGGGGCAAGAATAATTGATATTGGGGGTGAATCAACCAGACCAGGATCTTTATCTGTACCACCGGAAGAACAAATAAGGCGTATTATTCCTGTTGTCAAAGAATTAGCTAATTGTGGTATAAGAATATCTGTCGATACAACACATAGTCAGGTGATGGAAGTTGCACTTGAATGTGGTGCACAAATAATTAATGATATAAGCGCATTATCATTTGATCCAAAAAGTTTTTTAATTATACAAAAATATCAAGCATCTGTCATTTTAATGCACATGCGAGGTAATCCTCTTACCATGCAGCAGAATCCTTTTTATGAAAATGTTTGCAATGATGTTTTTTTTTATTTAGAAGAAAGGATAAATTTTTGTCGGGAACATAATATCGAATTAGAAAAAATTGCAATTGATCCCGGAATAGGATTTGGTAAAACAACAAATCATGATTTATCTTTAATCGCACATTTAGATATATTTACCAAATTAAAGGTTCCCATAGTTATAGGTGTTTCAAGAAAAAAATTTATTGGTTTTTTATCAAATAATGTGCCACCTGATCAAAGATTGGCTGGCTCTTTGATTGCAAATTTAAAGGCTTGGATTAGGGGTGCTCATATATTTCGTGTCCATGATGTCCAGGAAACAATCCAAGCTTTTTCGTTATGGAATTCTTTATCAAATGCGTTATGATTTATTAAGATTTAATTATTTTTAGGATATTATTATGGCTAGAAAATTATTTGGTACAGATGGTATTCGAGGGAAAGCAAACACACAACCTATCACAGCGGATATTGCGTTACGTCTTGCTCAAGCGGCAGCAATAAAATTTATTCGTGGCGATCATCGTCATTTAGTTATTATAGGAAAAGACACAAGACTTTCTGGGTATATGTTAGAACCAGCATTAACTGCTGGGTTTATTTCTATGGGTATGGATGTGATATTATTAGGACCACTGCCAACCCCAGCAATTTCTATGCTTACAAGATCATTAAGGGCTGATTTGGGTGTAATGATTTCGGCATCTCATAATGCTTTTGAAGATAATGGTATTAAACTTTTTGGCCCAGATGGTTTTAAATTATCTGATGAAATGGAACTTTCAATTGAACATCATTTTTTTGATGAACCTCAACTATTAAATCATTTAGCAGCACCTACAAGTCTTGGACGTGCAAAGCGCCTAGATGATGCACGTGGTAGATATATTGAATTTGTCAAATCCAGTTTTCCTAAAGGAATGAGGTTAGATGGTTTAAAAATTGTTGTTGATTGTGCCCATGGTGCTGCCTATAAGGTAGCCCCGATGGTTTTATGGGAATTGGGCGCAGAAGTTATACCTTTATCTGTATCACCAGATGGGTTGAATATAAATAAAAATTGTGGTGTTTTACATCCAAAATTACTGCAAGAAAAAGTAATAGAATCTGGCGCTGATTTAGGTATTGCACTTGATGGTGATGCAGATAGATTAATATTATGTGACGAAAAAGGTCGTATTTTGGATGGAGATCAATTATTAGCGATGGTTGCCGAATCTTGGAAAAATACGAACAGATTAATTGGGCAAGGTATTGTTGTAACAGTCATGTCAAATATTGGGTTAGAATTATTTTTAAAAAATATTAATTTAAAAACCTATCGAACAGCAGTTGGGGATCGTTATGTTACCGATTATATGCGTAAAAATGGCTTTAATATAGGTGGAGAACAATCAGGTCATATTATTTTTCTCGATTATGCATCAACAGGGGATGGTTTAGTTGCAGCACTTCAAATTTTATCTATTTTGAAACAATCAGATAAGCCTGCAAGTATGGCTGGAAAAAAATTTGAACCTTTACCCCAAGAATTGCGGAGCATTAATTATAAAGGGCAGTTGCCATTACAACATCAACAAGTTAAAAAAGCTATTGAGTCAGCCGAAGCATCTTTGGGTAAAAATAGCCGTATTGTTATAAGGCCATCAGGCACAGAACCAGTTATACGGATTATGGTTGAAGGAGAAGATCCATATAAAGTGTCCCAAGCAGTTAATGATATTGCTGAGGTAATTAAACAGGTTTCTTAAATATTAAATTTTATACCTTGTGCTAAAGGTAATTGATGTGAATAATTGATGGTATTGGTTGCACGTCGCATATAATTTTTCCAACAATCGGAACCGGATTCCCGGCCACCCCCTGTTTCTTTTTCACCACCAAATGCCCCACCAATTTCTGCACCACTCGGGCCAATATTGACATTGGCTATACCACAATCACTTCCCTGAGCAGATAGAAAATATTCAGCTTCTTTTATATCGTTGGTAAAAATACAAGATGACAATCCTTGGGGCACATCATTTTGTAATGCAATCGCTTCATCTAAAGTTTTATAAGTCATACAATATAAAATAGGTGAAAATGTTTCGTGACGCACAATATCAGTTTGTTTGGGCATTTCAACTAAAGCAGGACGTACATAAAATCCATTAAAATTTTTTACTTTTATTTGTTGGCCACCTGTAATTTTACCCCCATCTTTTTTTGCCTGTATCAAAGCATTTTGCATATTGGTAAAAGATGCTGCATCGATTAAAGGCCCTACATGAGTTGTATTCTCTAAAGGGTTACCAATTTTTAAACTAGAATATATCTTTTTTAATTGCGCAATTAGTTTAGGTGCTATTGCGTGATGAACAATTAATCTCCGTAAACTGGTGCAACGTTGTCCAGCGGTTCCAACCGCACTAAATGTGATAGCCCTAAGGGCCATATTTAAATCAGCTGCAGGTGTTACAATCATAGCGTTATTACCACCTAATTCTAATAAAGAACGTCCAAATCTTTCTGCAACTTTGGGTGCTACTGCACGTCCCATATTTGTGCTACCTGTGGCGCTTATTAAAGCCACACGTGAATCATTCACTAAAATAGAACCAGATGTACTATCTCCAATGATAATTTGTGATAAATCTTTAGGTGCATCGCCAAATTTTTTTAGAGCTCGGTAAAAAATATTTTGACAAGCTAAGGCCGTTAAAAGTGTTTTTTCAGAAGGTTTCCAAATAATACTATTACCACAGACTATAGCAAGAGCAAAATTCCAACTCCATACGGCAGCAGGGAAATTAAAAGCACTAATAACACCAATAACACCAAGTGGATGCCATGTTTCCATCATACGGTGTCCTGGTCTTTCTGAACTAATTGTAAGACCATAAAGTTGTCTTGAAATACCTTGGGCAAAATCACATATATCAATCATTTCTTGAACTTCGCCTTTACCTTCTTCAAGAATTTTTCCTGATTCAACCGAGATTAAATACCCTAAATCATTTTTTACTAAACGAAGCTCTTCACCTAATAGCCTAATTAATTCACCCCGCCGTGGTGCGGGTATATTTTTCCATATACCAAAAGCTTTTACGGATGATGTAATTTTTGTATGTATCTTAGAAACTGAATCAAATGAAACTTTACCTAAGCTTTGACCATCAATAGGTGATTTAAGTATCCAATGCCCTTTATTAAGAGATGAAGGATTAATGTCTAATGATTTAAGAATTTTTGCTATATTCATAAAAAAAACTTTATAAAAAATTAGTATCTTTTATTTATCTAAATTTTGTTCTGTTGGACTATCTAAAAAATCTTCATTACTTTGTATATTTATCTCCTCTACATTATTATGTCCCGCTTTTTCTATGGCTTCATTAAGATCAATCTGACTACATAATCCAAGTAAAACAGGATCGCGCGGCCGAAGATTAGTAAAATTCCAATGACTTCTATCACGTATAGAAGCAATCGTTGTTTTTGTTGTTCCAATTAGTTTAATAATTTGCGCTGCAGTTAATTCAGGATGATGTCGTAGGAGCCATGCAATAGCATCTGGTTTATCTTGACGTTTTGCAATAGGTGTATAGCGTGGGCCACCTGTCCTTAAAACAGGTAAGGGGTTGTCGGTTCTAGCAAGTCTAAGATGGGCTTTTGAATCTTGAACACATCTATCAATTTCTTCTTGGGTAAGTTGACCATTAAGTATAGGGTCAAATCCAACAATTCCAACAGCAACTTCACCATCGGCAATACCTTGCACTTCTAAAACATGCATTTTACAAAATTCAGCTATTTGTTCAAAGGTTAACGCAGTATTCTGTATTAGCCATACAGCTGTTGCTTTTGGCATTAATACCTGGTTCATTTTTATTTTTTGTTTGTTAGCCATAATCTTAACCTCATTTCTGAATTTTATTTTTTATACAACCATATTTTATTAAATTATAAAACATATATTTAAGATATCTTTATTCATAAAGATAATTTAACAAATATTTTCAAGTCATTGTTAAAATTATTTTTCCTATATGTTGATTTGATTCCATTAATTTATGAGCATCAACAACATTTCTAAAAGGAAAAGTCTTAAAAATGATAGGCTTTATTTTATTCTCATTAATTAAAGGCCATATTTTTTTATACAAAGATTTTGCGATAAACCCTTTTTGCTCATTTGATTGTGGACGTAAAGTAGAACCTGTAATAATCAATTCTTTAGTCATAATTGGTTTTAAATCAATTTCTGTTTTTGAACCTTTAAGAAACGCAATTTGTATGAGTTTTCCTTGGTAGGCTAAGATATTAAGGTTTTTTTGTAAATAATTTCCACCAACCATATCTAGAATAATATCAACACCATATTGATTAGTATTTTGAAGAATAATGTCGCTAAAATCTTGTTCATTATAATTAATGGCATAATTTGCACCTAGCGACAGACAAGCTTGACGTTTTTCTTCATTGCCAACAGTTGTAAAAATTTTATCTGCAAAATGCTTGGCAAATTGAATGGCTGTGGTACCAATTCCACTACTACCACCATGGATTAAGATTTTGTGATGGGAAGAAATGTTACCCAATTCAAAAAGATTATACCATACTGTAAAAAAAGTTTCTGGTATACCTGCTGCTTCTATCATAGATACGCCTATAGGTATTGGTAAACATTGAAGGGCAGGGACAACACAATAAGTTGCATAGCCTCCGCCATTTGTTAAAGAGAGAACACGGTCATTAATTTTAAAATGCTCTACTTTTTTTCCGATGTCTATGATAACACCTGAAACCTCAAGTCCAAGTATATTTGATGCATTTGGTGGTGGTGGATATAATCCTTTACGTTGTAGAATATCGGGTCGGTTAACACCTGCAGCTTCTACTTTAATAAGTATTTCATCTTCCCCGGGTAGGGGGATTGGACGTTGAGATATTTTTAAATTTTCAGCTTCCCCTGGTTTGCTGATTTCTATAACGTCCATATAATTCTTTGTAAATGATTTCATCTATATAAATCTGAATATATCAATCTAAAATTAATGCCATTATGTGTTCATCAATATATTGAGATTCATTTTCTCTTATAAAATATTTTTTTAAAACACCTTCTAGTTTAAAACCTATTTTTTTATAAAAACTAAGGGCGATTGAATTATCTGCTTCGGCACATAAATCAATTCTTTTAATGCCATCATTTTTAAGAGTGTTAATTAGTTCTTGCAAAAATTGTGTACCAATTCCTTTTCCTTGGAAATTAGGGTGGGTTGCTAAGGTACTTAAGGAAGCAACATGGTGAGCACGTCTTGGTTGTCTTATTACAATACAAGTTGCAATAATTTGCTGTTCATATTCATAAACATATAACTGGCCACTTGCCATTAATTCTAAAAATATAGGTTGGAATTTTTCTTTATCTAAAATTTCAAAATTTAAAAAACGATTAATAGCTTTATCCATATAGATTAGATAAAGTTGATTAAAATCAGAAAATATGCCTTGGCGTAATTTATATTTTTGATCCATTAATTTATAATGTTTTTAGATTTTTGAATTTGATTTGATAAAACCAAACTTTTTGTATAAGCCCCCTGCTGTACTTCATAAATAGCTACAGCATGAATAATTTCACCATCAACAACCCTAGAAACTTTTTCTTCATCAATGGCATAATTTCCACAAACAATACGTTAAGTTAAATGCTTTAAGATTACGATTATTATAAACATCTAATTGCGCTTGTGCCAAGTGTTCTGCTTTATTCAACACTAATAATCCATCAAGCAAAAAAGAGGCAATGAGCGTTTATATTATGTATTAAAAAGAAAAATTTATTTCTTTTTAGAATTTAAACCTTGAAATCTTTTATTGAATTTTGCTAATTGTCCACCACTATCAATAAGTCTATGAACGCCTGTCCAAGCAGGGTGGGATTTAGGGTCTACATCTAATCTTAAAGAATCACCAGCTTTACCCCAAGTGGAACGTGTTTTAAAGCTGCTTCCATCTGTTAGCAAAACATTGATTTCATGATAATCTGGGTGAATATCTTTTTTCATTTTTATAACTCCAATACTATACAAGCTTTTATAGCTAATAATTCTTTTTATGACAAGTATTAAAGCATTGTTGATTCGTAATGATTTTTTGTCTTATATAAAGCTAATAAAAAATGTAACTTTCTAGTCATTATGAATATTCGAGAAAACAATAGAAAATCATTTAAAATTACCCAATTAAGCTATTTAGGGCATTTTCTTAAACCTTATTGGAAACAAGTTATTGCTGCAAACATTGCTTTAATTCTTGCGGCTATAACGGTACTTGCTTTTGGTCAAGGTCTTAAGACTTTAATTGATCATGGATTTGTAACAGGAAATAAGGATTTTTTAAATCAAGCGGTTTGGGTTTTTCTTTTTATTTCTATTTTATTAGGTATAACGACTTTTGCGCGTTTTTATCTTGTATCGTGGATTGGCGAAAAAATAGTCAGTGATATTCGACAATCAGTTTTTAACCATGTCATAAATTTAGATATTAGTTTTTTTGATAAAAACAAGACAGGAGAAATTTTATCGACGATTGTTACAGATACAAGTTTATTGCAAACTGTAGTTGGTTCATCGATATCTATTGCATTAAGAAATGTATTGTTATTCATAGGTGGGGTAACAATGTTAGCCTTTACAAGTTTTAAATTAACAAGTTTAGTTTTATTAATTGTACCTTTAGTTATTGTGCCTATTGTAATTTTTGGTCGTCGTGTCAGAAAATTTTCTAAGGCAAATCAAGATTGCCTTGCAGAGATGAGTGGTTTTGTGAATGAGACAATTTCATCCATACGGGTTGTTCAAGCATTTGTTTATGAAAAATTTGAACAACAAAATTATTCAAATATTCTTAAAAAAACTTTTGAGACAGCAAAGATTAAAATTCATAACCGAGCTTTGCTTACAGCGATGGTTATTATTTTAACATTTTCTTCTATATGTATTATTCTTTGGATAGGTGGGCATGATGTCATATCAGGTAAAATTACAGCTGGTCAATTATCAGCTTTTGTTTTTTATGCAGTTATTGTTGCAGGGGCATTAGGCGCATTAAGTGAAGTATTTGGTGATTTGCAAAGAGCAGCGGGTGCAATGGAAAGAATTTTAGATTTACTTAATCTAAAGATAGAATTACCTATATCAAATACACCTTTAATGATCCAAAAACCAATAGAGGCATCACTTGCATTTAATAATGTATCGTTTGCCTATCAAAGTAATTTAAACCATTTTGTAATTAAAGATTATAATCTTTCCATAAAATCTGGTGAAAAAATAGCTTTGGTTGGGCCGTCAGGTGCAGGAAAAACAACAATATTTCAACTTGCTCTGCGTTTTTATGATCCTCAACAAGGGGAAATTACCTTTAATGGAATAGATTTACGTCATCTCACTTTTTCTGATCTTAGAGCACAAATAGGATTAGTATCCCAAGATCCAGTTATTTTCTCCTCTAGTGCTTTAGACAATATACGTTATGGGTGCCCCAATGCTACTGAACAAGATATAAAAAAGGCAGCAGATGCAGCTTGTGTAACAGAGTTTATAGAAAAATTACCCCAGAGATTTTTAACACCTTTGGGAGAAAGAGGTATAAGACTTTCAGGAGGACAGCGTCAAAGATTGGCTATTGCGCGTGCTATGCTACGTCAGCCAAATCTTCTACTTTTAGATGAAGCAACAAGTGCGCTTGATTCCGAAAATGAAAGTTTAATTCAGCAGGCCTTAGAAAGATTGATGATTGGACGTACCACATTAATTATTGCCCATAGGCTTTCAACCGTTATGAAAGCAGATCGTATTGTTGTTATGGATAAAGGAAAAATTGTTGGGATAGGGACACATAATTATCTATTAGATAATAATTCTTTATATAATCGTTTAGCAACATTGCAATTTGATCAAAATTATAAAAATATATAAACTTATCGTTGATCTAATTTTAATTCGATGCGTCTGTTATGCTGTAGTGAAATTTCGTCATCACCTTTTTCCAAGGGTCTAAACTCTGCAAACCCAGCGGCGGCCAAGCGATTTTCAGGAATACCTTGGGTGATAAGATATTGAACAACAGAAATAGCGCGTGCTGTAGATAATTCCCAATTTGAATGAAATTGAGCAGTTTCAATAGGCCTTTTATCAGTATGGCCGTCTACTCTTAATATCCAATCAATATCGGAAGGTATAGATTGAGATATATTTAATAAAGTTTTAGCTAATTTTTGAAGTTGCTCTTGACCACCAGATTGTAAATCAGCCGATCCACTTTCGAATAAGACTTCAGATTGAAAAACAAAACGGTCACCAACAATATGTATATCCATGCGTTCTCCAATTACATCGCGTAATTTACCAAAAAAATCAGAACGATAGCGAGCTAATTCATTGATTTTATTTGCTAGGGCTATATTAAGTTTGGTACCTAAATCTTCGATTTTTAGATCTTTGTCTTTTAATTTTTGTTCCGTTGTATCAAGAACAGATTGTATAAATTGCAATTGTTTTCTAAGAAGTAATATTTGTTGGTTAAGAATAGCAAATTGGATACTTGCTTCATTAGGTAATGAAGAATCATTGTTCAAATTATTTTCATTATTCAAAACATTTTTGGCTAATTCATCGCGCATAGATTTTAAGGTAACAATATCACCAACAAGCATTTCAATTTTGGATTGATTAACATCAATAATTTTAAAGGTATCAATAAATTCTTTATTAATAGATTTTAATTGATTTTGATAATCATCTAAATTTTTATTACTTAAAATTAATTTGGATGATAAATTTTCTTTTTCGTTCTTTAGTTCTGTTAACTGTTGGTTTAAGAAGTTTCTATTAGAGGTTATATCATCAAGTTGTAAAGTTAAATTTTGAATTTGTTTTTTTAGATCTGTACTTGTTTTTTGTTCTATAGATAAAATTTTTTCTAATTCACTAAGCTTTTTACCGAGAGTATTTATGGTCTTATCTTTATCGTTTAAAAGCTGATTAAGGGTGAATTGGGCAACAGCAAATACCATAAGAACAAAAATTACAACCATTAATAATGTACTAAGTACATCTACGAAACCAGGCCAAGGATCATAATAAGATTTCTTTTTTGTTCGTTGATTAAAGGCCATGATTTTATTACAAATAGATATTTATAATATTTTAATTAGCTTCTTTAGAAGATTTTTGGGTTTCATTAAGTAATTTTTGCAAAGATTCTTTTATTATAATTTGCTCTTCAGATAATTTTGTTAATAAATCTTCATGTGCTTTCAGATTATGAATCGTATGAAGGTAATTTTCTGTAAATTGTGGAATATTTGAAGGAAATGCATCCGGTATTGTTGAGGGATCATGGATATGAAATTTTGGTCCAACTGTCAGTAATTCTGTTTGGCTAGCAAACCATTCTTCTAACTCATGCATAAAACGGTTATGAGCTTGGTTTGATTGCAATTCTAAAAAACCTAATATAAGAGAACCCGATAGGCCTAACATAGAAGAACTAAAAGCTGTACCCATCCCCCCCAAAGGTGCTGCTAATCCATTTTTTAACTGAGCAAAAATAGTAGCAGTATCATCGCCATCAATTTGTAAATTATTTATAGTTTCACTAACTGCGCCAATAGTGGAAAGCAACCCCCAAAATGTTCCAAGTAATCCTAAAAAAACCATAAGAGATATTAAATATCGGCCAATATCATGAGATTCTTCAAGGCGGCTTGCAATTCCATCTAGAAGAGATCTTAATCCAATAGGTGTTAATTGTAGGCGACCTTTTTTTTCACCAATCATTGCAGCTAAAGGTGCCAAAAGACTTGGTGACAACCTAGTAGAAAGATTATGGTCGCCGCGTTTAAATGCAAGAACCCATGCAATGTCTCTTTTTAAAGAAATTACTTGGTAAAATATATAAAAAACACCTGCAATAAAAACAGTTATGATAAACCCATTTAATACTGGGTTATATTTGAAAATATGCTGAAGTTGAGAAGAAAGAATTATACAAAGCAAAATACCACACAGTACGCATAAAATCATCCATATCAAATAACGTGTTGGGTAAGACACTTTTTTAAAAATCCTTATAAATAATAAGATTTTATGATTTTAAAGGAATGACTTCAACTTTATCAACGGTTTTATCCCCATCTGCTGCACCCAAAGATCTAACTTCAATACGTGATGCTATAATTCCTTTTTCGCTCATATATTTTCTTGTTTCTAAAGCTCTTTGTAAAGCAAGACGTCGAGCTTTGCTAGAATTATTATCTTCACCCTTACTACTTGCAAAAGATAAAAGTTGAACACGCATTTCAGGATTATTATTCATTTCTTCAATAGTTTTATCAAGATCAATTGGTCCATTTCCAGATAATTGGCTGCTTCCTTCTGTAAAGGGGATGCTATATTGTCCTTCAACAGATTTAGTTGTTGTTAAAGAAGAAATGACTTTTACTTCTTCAGCTGGGGCTTCTGTTGCAGCAGGTTGTTGTGCATCTGTTTTAGGACGTGTAATATTTGCAACAGATTGGAGAGAAGTTGGATTAGTTGGAGAAATAGCTTCTGGTTCTTTAGGCTGTTCAAGATCTAAATTAGTTGTTTGATAATCTGCATTTTTTGATGTCGTTGCTCTAATTGTAGAAGATTGATTGGTTGAAGGATACTGTATGGTAGAAGCTAATTGTTCTTTTGCTAATGAATTAGATTGGGGTTGACTTGCTGATGTAGTTTCAATAGGTGGCACAACAGTGGTAGAATTAGTAATAGGTGTTTGAATAGGAATTTGGGATGGCGCTGCAACTGTTGAAGTTGTTGAAATAGCCGCATTTTGTTTACTTGGCTCTGTTTTTGTAATAGTAGTACTAGGTGTTTCTATTTTTGTGGTATTAACAGGAACACGCGCTATTTTATTTGGAATTTCTTGTTTAGATGCTGTTTGTGGTACACTAACAATCGCAGGTCTTGTTACTTTCTTGGGAGCTGAATAATTAGAAGTTTGTGGTCTTTTTAATATAATAGGTGGCGATGCATAGTTATTTTGAGGTGCAACATAGCTATATTGTGGTGGTGGAGGCGATGAAATTGTATTATTAAGCATTAAACTTCCATCCGGTGCAACTGGGACAAGAATATAACGTTGTCCATTAATAGCAGATATAGGTGTATTAATTGGTGCTGCGTTATAAGCTAATGTAGGGTTCGATGCAGCCATTGCAACAGTGTTATAATTATAATTACGGTATGCAGATGTATAAGGAGTTCTAATTAAATCTTGATGTAAAACATTTGGTACAGTTGGCTGTGTTCCCAAAGAATCCAAAACGCCATAATCAACACTTACTCGTGATCCAGCATAACCATATTGTTGTGCTAAAAGAGAGGAAGAGAATAGCAAACATGTAATAATAAAACTAAAACATAAGCAAAATGGATCTTTATGCATGTTTTTTATGTTTTTCATACAATTATTAACCTTGTAAGCTTAAATACTATTGGTTTAAAATTTAATTTATTAAAAGCGTTATAATCTATAAATAGATGCAAAGATATATTACTATTATAAAGTGATTCTTTATTATAAGCTTAATTTAAGATAGGTTTTTTAAAAAAAAAATCAAGATACTTTGGATTTATTAATTAATTTTAACATTTGACTAAAAATTTCGCGGTTAGCCGCAATAATATTACCTGTTTCTAACATAAGAGAAGTTCCATCAAAATCGCTGACCTGTCCGCCTGCTTCTTTAACCATTAAAATACCAGCAGCCATATCCCAACTTGATAAATTAGACTCCCAAAAACCTTCGAATTTTCCTGCTGCAACATAAGCTAAATCCAGAGAGGCTGCACCAAATCTTCTAATACCTGCACTAACATCTATAATATTTTTAATTTCTTGAAGAAAAATGTCTATATTATTATTGCGTCCTTTAAACGGAATGCCTGTTGCAAAAAGAGACTCATCAAGATTACGACGTGATGAAACACGTAATCGTTTATCATTTAAAAAAGCACCTTGTCCTTTTTCAGCCCTAAATAGTTCATCCTTTATGGGGTCATATATTACAGCGGCAACAATTTCTTTATTTTGCTCAAGAGCAACAGATATTGCAAAATGAGGAAGGCCATGTAAAAAATTTGTTGTGCCGTCTAAAGGATCAATAATCCATCTTGCATTAGGATCTTGACCTTTTTCCTCTCCTAATTCTTCAGTTAAAAAACCAAAGGTAGGACGCATTTTTTTCAATTCCTCGCGCAAAACTTTATCGGCTCTTAAATCTGCAACAGAAACAAAATCAGCTAATCCTTTCTTTGAAACTTGTAATTTTTCAATTTCACCAAAATCTCTTTTTAATCCTTTGGATGCTTTCATGACCGCTTTAACAATAACATTTATGATTGGAGAGTAAACGGTCAAAGGTTGTTTTGAAAAAGAACTGTTTACAAAAGACATATAAGATTATTATTCCTTTGCACGTTCAACATAGCTAGAATCAGCCGTGTTAATAACAATTTTCATTCCACTCCCAACGTGAGGTGGAACCATAACACGTACACCATTTTCCAATTTTGCAGGTTTATAAGATGAAGAGGCGGTTTGACCTTTTATGACGGGATCTGCTTCGACAATTTCCATAATTACGGTATCTGGCAATGAAACACTAACGGGACTTCCTTCATAACTCATAACGGAAACAATCATTCCATCTTGTAAAAAAACGGAAGGTTCCCCAATTAGATCTTCATCTAAAGAAATTTGTTCAAAGGTTTCAACATCCATGAAAGTATATAAATTTCCTTCTGAAAAAAGATATTGATATTGTTTTTCATCTAAATGTACACGTTCAACACTTTCACTAGAACGAAAACGTTCATTTAGTTTTGTTCCATCACGGAGATCTTTTAATTCAACTTGAAGATAAGCACCACCTTTACCTGGTTGTGTATGTTGAATACGCATGGCACGCCATAATTTACCTTCATGTTCAATAATATTGCCTGGTCTAATAGAATTGCCGTTAATTTTCATTTTATTTCCTATTTAAATAGCTAATACATTATTTTTATAAGTTATAAAGTAAAAAAATGTAATTACCCAAGATATATTTTTATTATCGAATCTAATAATTGAAGAGCATCTTTTTTATTACGCTGAAAACTATTACGTCCTATAATAGAGCCATTCCCCCCTCCTTGATGTATGGCTTTGGCTTCTTCTAATAAACTATCCGTATCTTTGGAAGCGCCACCAGAAAAGACCACTAACCTTTGACCAGCAAAACATGCCTGAACGATATGGGTTACCCTTGCACTTAAAGATTGTCTTGTAATTTTTTCCTGTTCGTAAATTTTCTTTGCTTCAACTTGTTCTAAATGATCTGTAGGTAATTTAACTTTAATAATATGTGCTCCTAACAAGGCAGCCATATGTGCAGCATAAGCACATACATCAAGAGCTGTTTCTCCTGGTTTTGATAGATCAGATCCCCTAGGATAAGACCAGATAACTACTGCCAAACCTACACTTTTAGCTTCAGCTGCGAGTTCACTAATTTCTTCCATCATTTCAAATGCATATTCTGAACCAGGATATATGGTGAAACCAACAGCTGCACAACCTAATCTTAAAGCATCTTGGATAGAAGAGGTGATAGCTTGATCCTTGACAGAAGATAAACTATTTGAACTATTTAATTTTAAAATAGTAGGAATAGCCCCTGCATATCGTGAAGAGCCCATTTCAAGCATACCCAAAGGTGCTGCAAATGCAGATAATCCAGCTTCAATGGCAAGATTAAAATGATAACAAGGATCATAAGCATCAGGATTCATTGCAAAACTACGAGCAGGTCCATGTTCAAACCCTTGGTCAACAGGCAAGATAACTAATCGACCACTACCACCTAATTTACCTTCCATTAATATTCTAGCAAGATTAGTTTTAGTGCCAGGATTGTCACTATCATACCAGGAAAGAATTTTACTAACTTTAGGGGTGATATGCATAATTTTTCTTTCTATTCATTAGGAATAACTGTAATTAGAATTGTATATTGAATAAGTAGATAACCATATTTTACATTTTTCTTCCGGTTCATCAAGATGATGCATATTGAAAATATGGTCAGGGCGGGTTAGGTGAAGTGTAGCTTTATAATATGAACAAATGCTTTGTAGTTTTCTAATTATAATATCATTACCATGAAAATAAGCATCATTGATACCATAATGAAAAGCCATTTGAACTATATCTTGCCTATCATCACAATCTAGGACAGCTTTATTTAAAGTGGATGCAAATTGTTGCTGACATAAAGAAATAATTTCATAAAACCAACCTACACCTGTATAAATTGCAGCTCCTTTTTCGCTCCAGATATTGACTTTAATTTTTAAATCATGTGCAATGGATAAAGCATTTTGTGCATCTTTTAAACTATGAATAATAATTGCTGGGTAATCAGAGATCAATTTATCCTACTTTGTTCATAGCAACTGCTGTGTCACACATTCTATTAGAAAATCCCCATTCATTGTCATACCATGATAAAATTCTGACGAAAGAACCATCTATAACTTGGGTTTGAGATAAATCAAATATAGAACTTGCAGGATTGTGATTAAAATCGCTTGATACTAAAGGTAAATCATTCAAAGCTAATATTCCTTTAAGTTGGTCTTTTGAAGCTTTAATAATAGAATTATTAATTGCGTCAATTGATGTTTTCTTCATAGACGAAAATTTAAAATCAATTAAAGAAACATTAGGTGTTGGTACACGAATAGATGCACCATCTAATTTTCCGGCCAGTTCTGGTAAAACAAGTCCAACTGCCTTGGCAGCTCCTGTAGTGGTAGGGATAGACGAAAGTGCAGCAGCACGTGCCCGATAAAGATCACGATGCATGGTATCTAAAACGGGTTGGTCTCCCGTATAACTATGGATTGTTGTCATATAACCATGCTTTATTCCAAAATTTTTATGAAGTACATAAGCAACAGGAACAAGACAATTGGTTGTACAAGAAGCATTAGAAACTATAACATGATTTTTTTTCAATTTTTGGTGATTTATTCCATAAACAACAGTAATATCAGCATCAGATGACGGTGCAGATATTAAAACTTTTTTGGCACCAGATTTAATATGTACTTTTGCTTTATCCCTATTTGTAAAAATTCCTGTACATTCAAGAACAACATCGATTCCCAATTTACCCCAAGGTAATTTTTCAGGATCCTTCTCACTTGTTACGGTGATCCAATTATGGCCAACATTTATGGCATTACTTTTTGTTTTAACATTACCTGTAAAAGTACCATGAACAGAGTCATATTTAAAAAGATGGGCATTTGTTTCAACAGGAGCCAGATTGTTAATGGCAATAACTTCAATATCTTTACGTTTGTTTTCTATAATAGATCTTAAAATTAAACGTCCAATTCGACCAAATCCATTAATTGCCACGCGAACTGCCATTTTACTCTCCTCAAGAAATCATTTAAATATTAGTTTAGCTTATTAAACTGGTAATTTTGTTTACAATTTTTTCTGACGTAATATTAAAATATTGGTATAAATCTGGTGCTGGTCCTGACGCTCCAAATCTATCGATGCTAATAATATAGTCATGGTTTTTTACAAATTTTTCCCAACCAAAAGATGATGCAGCTTCAATAGCGATACAAATATGATTTTTTTGATCCTGACCTAAAACATGTTTCTGATATTCTAAAGCTTGTTGACTAAATAATTCCCAGCAAGGTAGTGAAATAACAGCTGTCCCAATATTTTGATCATGAAGTTTTTTTTGTGCTTCGAGTGCAATATGTAATTCTGATCCAGTTGCAATAATACTTGTTTTTCTTGGACCAATAGCCTCAGATATAATATATCCACCTTGAGACGATAAATTTTTATCTGTATATTTTTGTCGTAATGAAGGTAAAGATTGTCGTGAAAGAACTAAAATAGAAGGTTGATTATAACTGTGCAAAGCTATATCCCAACATTCAATAGTTTCAACAGTATCTGCAGGCCGTAAAACAAGCAAATTAGGTATAGCACGTAAACTGGCAAGATGCTCTATCGGTTGGTGGGTGGGGCCATCTTCGCCAAGCCCAATTGAATCATGGGTCATTACATAAATAACGCGCAAGTGCATAAGAGCAGCTAGACGAATAGAAGGACGACAATAATCTGTAAAGACAAGAAAACTACCCCCATAAGGGATATGACTTTTATGTAAGGCAAGCCCATTCATAATGGCAGCCATGCCATGTTCTCTAACCCCATAATAAATATAAGAACCAGAAGAATTTGTAGAAGAAAATACAGACATAGCATCTATTTTTGTATTATTTGACCCAGTCAAATCAGCCGATCCACCAAAAAGTTCTGGTATCACAGGTTGGATAGTTTCTAAAACCTTTTGTGACGATACTCTGGTCGCAATAGCTTTTGGGTTTTCACTATGGTATTTTTTTAATTCTTCAAATGTCGTATTAAGTTTAAGAGGCAATTGCCCAGATAAACGTCGTTTAAATTCTTGCTTCTGTGGATGTTGGTCAAAAGTTTTTTGCCATATATCGTAATCAGCTTTATTTTTATTTCCAATATTGCGCCAAGATTTTAAGATATGATCTGGTATGATAAAAGGTTCATGCGACCATTGAAGAGATGTACGTACACCTGCAACTTCATCTTTACCCAAGGGTGCCCCATGGGTTGCAGATGTACCTGCTTTATTAGGTGCGCCATACCCAATTATTGTACGACATGCAATAAAGGATGGTTTGTGACTTTTTTGTGCTTGTTCTAAAGCAGAAGCAATAGCATTATGGTTATGTCCGTCAATTTGCCATGTATCCCAACCACATGCTTCAAATCTTTTTATATGATTTTCAGAAGTTGCAAGAGAGGTTGGTCCATCAATTGAAATATGATTATCATCAAATAAAACAATCAATTTGTTAAGTTTTAAATGGCCTGCTAAAGATATAACTTCTTGACTTATACCTTCCATTAAACATCCATCGCCGACAATAACATAAGTAAAATGATTTACTAAATCATTACCAAATTGTGCTGCAAAAGATTGTTCCGCAATTGCCATACCTACTGCATTACCAAGACCTTGCCCTAAAGGTCCTGTAGTTGTCTCTATCCCGGGGGTATGTCCATATTCAGGATGACCTGGGGTTAAGCTTCCCAATTGTCTAAATTTTTTAAGCTCTTCTAAGGTCATATCTTTATAACCTGTTAAGAACAGAAGGGAATATAAAAGCATTGAACCATGACCTGCAGATAAAATAAAACGATCACGATTAGGCCATAAAGGATCTGATGGATAAAATTTTATAAATTTGCTAAAAAGCACGGTAGCAACATCGGCTATACCCATTGGCATACCTGGATGACCGCTTTGTGCTTTTTCAACAGCATCAGCTGCAAGTATCCTGATAGCATTCGCTAATTCATAATTTGATGCTGGAATTATGCTGTCAAAATTTTCTTGTGATGTAGCGGATGAAGAAAGAGTCATAAAATTAAGGCTCTAATAAATTGTAATTATGAATAAACTTAAATAACTTATATTTCTATTAATAAAAATGATCAACAGTTTAATTATGAAAAATGGATCAGTCTTGTTAATTTTGGCTATAGAATGAATTCAAAGTTATGATAATCATTATAAAAAAACAGCTAAATTACTTTGCAACCATACGTCTTTTTTTGGGTTGCTGTATTTGTCTGGTATGCTCAACTGATGCTAAATAATTATCGAATAAAACGCCTAAATCATTTAAGTGATCTTTGAAAAAATGATCTGCACCAGGAATAGTTTTATAATCAATAGTAATTCCTTTTTGTTGAGATAATTTTTTTATTAATTTATTAACATATTCGATAGGAACAACTTTATCTGCATCTCCTTGAATAATCATTCCAGATGCAGGACAAGGAGCCAAAAAAGAGAAATCATACATATTAGCAGGTGGAGCAACAGCAATAAATCCATTGACTTCTGGTCTTCGCATCATCAATTGCATAGCAATCCACGCACCAAAAGAAAAACCAGCTACCCAAAATCCAGAAGCATTAGGATGAGTAGTTTGTAACCAATCTAAAGCAGAAGCTGCATCGCTTAATTCACCTTCACCACGATCAAAGCGACCTTGAGATTTTCCAACACCACGAAAATTAAAACGCAATACATTAAAACCTTGTTTAGCAAATGATTTATAAAGGCTGTAGACAATTTTATTATTCATAGTACCCCCATAAAGTGGGTGAGGATGCAACATTAAAGCAACGCGGGCATTAGAATCTTTGCTAGGGTGGTAACGACCTTCAAGACGACCTTCTGGGCCTGTTAAAATAACATCAGGCATTTTTTATAGTGACCTCTTTTTTCAAAAAACTATCCCTATTAAGATAGAGAAATTGAGATAATGAATTTTGATATAATAAACATAAACAACTATGGATAGCTACTATTTTTATGATGATTTTTTAATTTAATAAAGAAAAAGTTTGTTATTTGGGATAAATTTTTGTAAAAGTATCTTATTGTCATATCCAATCATATATAAATTTCATGGAATTTTTCAAATCTCTTATTGAAGACATTGATGCTATGATTAGTCGAGATCCTGCAGCAAGGTCACGTTTGGAAGTTTTTTTAACATACCCAGGCTTTCATGTTATACTTTTTTATCGTTTGGCACATTTTTTATGGTTAAAAAAATTCCATTTACTAGGCCGCTATATTTCTTATTTAGGTCGTTGGTTTACCGGCATAGAAATTCACCCAGCTGCTTATATTGGTCGTAGATTATTTATTGATCATGGTATGGGTGTAGTGATTGGTGAGACAACACAAATAGGGGATGATGTTACCCTTTATCACGGTGTAACTTTAGGCGGTATTGCTCCAGCAATTAATAGCAAATCCCAAATCCAGCAAAAACGACATCCTACTATTGCTGATGGTGTCATTATTGGTGCTGGGGCACAAATTTTAGGCCCCGTTTATGTGGGTATGCATGCAAGAATAGGAGCAAACGCTGTCGTATTGCATGATGTTCCTGAAAAAGTTACTGTTACAGGTATACCCGCAAAAAATATTGAGGTTGGGGATACCAAAAATAATTTTATGGCTTATGGGATTTGTTCAGATGAAATTCAAGACCCTACTCTTAAATTAATCGAAAATTTATCAGAAGAAATTGCTTTATTAAAAGAGCAATTAAACCAAATAAAAAGATAGGGCGAAATAATTTATAATTCTATTTAAAGTTTAATATTTATGTTAAATTTTATAGATTAGTAATTTATGTATTATAAATCCATGGAAAATGTATATTTTGATTATAATGCCACGGCGCCTTTACGACCAAGGGTAATTGAAGCTATGCGTGAAGCTATGGATATAATTGGAAATCCTTCTTCAATCCATGCTCCAGGTCGTCAAGCTAGAAAAGTAATTGAAAAATCAAGAGACACAATAAAAAAAATTTTACGAGCAGAAGCTTGTAAAATTATTTTCACGTCAAGTGGTACAGAGGCAAATAATTTAGCTTTATTAGGAAAAAAATATTCAGGATATTTCATCTCAGCAATTGAACACGATTCTGTGCGTATGGCGGTACCGCAGGCTCTTTTAATACCGGTTAATATTTTTGGTCAAATTGATTTAGATTTCTTTGAACAGAAGATAAAAACACTTCCTGCTGGTTCATTAGTTTCGGTAATGTTGGCTAATAATGAAACAGGTGTTATCCAACCCGTACCAGATGTTATAAAATTGGCACATAATTATGGTATTTTGGTTCATTGTGATATAACCCAGGCTGTTGGACGTTTAGATATAAACTATACAAATTTAAATGCTGATTTATTAAGTTTTTCTGGACATAAAGTAGGTGGTCCAAAAGGTAGTGGTGTTTTGGTTATGGCACCCCATCTCCATTTAAATTCATTAATGCTTGGAGGAGGACAGGAAAGTGGATATCGAGCTGGAACTGAAAATCTTGTTGCTATTGCGGGGTTAGAGGCTGCCCTTTTAGATTCGATAGAAAATTTAAAAGACCAAAATCGTCTACAGATTTTAAGAAATTTATTTGAAAAAAAACTTGATAATTTATCATCAAAAATTGTGATTCATGGTAGGCAAGCTTTAAGATTATCCAATACATCCTGTTTTTCAATACCAGGTATTTCAAGCATGACGCAAATTATTCATTTAGATTTAGCAGGTATTGCTGTGAGTGCCGGGTCAGCTTGCTCCTCAGGTAAAGTAAAAACATCGCATGTATTGAATGCTATGAATGTGCCAGAAAACCTTGCAAACTCGGCAATTCGGGTAAGTATGGGCTGGAATAGCCAAGAAAAAGATATTGAATATTTTATTTCTGTTTGGTCTAATCTTATAAAGCGTTTTTAATATAATTTTTTATTATAAATTTAAACTGGTAAATTATGTCTTTAGATCATTTTATGTATTTTGATTATCAAGCCTCAACGCCAGTAGATCCGAGAGTTTTAGAAGTTATGTTGCCGTGGTTTACAGAAAATTATGTCAATCCTCATGCGTCTTATAATTTTTTTAAAAATAAAGCTTTTGATGCTATAGAAGAAGCAAGAAATCAGGTTGCCAATTTAATTGCTGCTGATTCAAAGGAAATTATTTTTACATCTGGAGCAACAGAGTCGAATAATTTAGCAATTGTAGGAGCGGTAAATTTTCTAAAATCTAGTGGAAAGAATAAAACCCATATTATTACCTGTGCAACAGAACATAAATGTGTTCTTGAAGCTTTTGCTTTTTTAAAAAGTACGGGAATTGATATAACGATTTTACCTGTTTTACCTGATGGGTTGCTTGACTTAAATCTTTTATCAAATTCAATAACAGAAAAAACAGGTTTAGTATCTATAATGTCAGCTAATAATGAAATTGGCTCTATACAACCAATTAAAGAAATTGGGGAATTATGCCAAAAGCATGGGATTATATTTCATACAGATGCTGTTCAAGCTGTGGGGAAAATGACGATGGATGTCAATGATATGTATATTGATCTTTTAAGTATTTCTGGTCACAAGATATATGCATCTAAAGGTATCGGTGCTTTGTATGTTAGGCGTAAACCCAGAATACGTCTTCAACCATTATTTCATGGTGGTGGGCAAGAAAGGGGAATGCGTTCAGGTACATTAGCAACATCACTTTGTATAGGATTAGGGAAAGCATGCTTTTTAGCAAAAACAGAATTAGAGGCTAATAAATTACATCTTAATAATTTAACACAACGTCTTTTAAAAAAACTAATGGATAACATTTCTGATATTCAATTAAATGGATCTTTACAAAAAAGAATTCCTGGAAATCTGAATTTTTCTATTAAAAATAGAAATGGGGCTTTATTTCTTGAAAAGCTATCTAAAGAATTAATTTTTTCAACAGGATCTGCTTGCGCATCTGCGGATGTTGAACCTTCACATGTGTTAAAAGCTATTGGTTGCCCCAATCAATTAGCGCGTGCATCTTTTAGGTTAAGTATTGGTCAATTTACAACATTGGAAGAAATTGATAAAGCTTCAGAAAAAATAATTTCATTATTTTCTGAATTAAAAAATTGATAATAATGTGTATAAAAATGGCATCATATACAATTTAATGTAGAGCTTTTAAAAAATATCATAGAAAACAAAACAAACACAACCAAAGTAATCACCTCTTGGATTACCTTTAATTGCATTAAACTAAAAGGACCTCCATTACCGCTATAACCAATTTTATTAGCTG